>JAGWBA010000080.1 GCA_021296215.1 Flavobacteriales bacterium | reverse complement strand
ACAAACAGAGTAAATCTGTACAACAAATTGAATCGAATTTGATAGTTTAGAACGGTCTCATAACGGGGAAGTCTTCAAAGTACAGTAATTTAACCTAATGTATAAGTTCTGGATATAGAACTGAGTGCTAAAATTCAGCTGGTCCGCATCAGGTCTTTCAGATCAGGTTTTGGCTTTGCCAAAATCAGGTTCTTCAAATCAGGTCTCACCGGAATTAAGGTCAAGCGAGGTTGATCAGGTCCTGCGGATCAGGTCTCGCTGCGCGAGATTAGTTTGACCATGCCTCTGATTGAGCATCGCGCAACCTGAATTGCCGAAGGTAAACCTGAATGTAATACTCCCAATACCCATTAACTTTCTTAATCAACCAATCAACTACAGCTTCACCACCACAGTAGCTCCTTCAGCTAACCTCAAAACGTATTTTCCGGTCGTTAGGTCGGATATATCCAGTTGATCGATCGGATAACTCCATTGACGAACTACGCGGCCTTGAAGGTCAACGAGTACTCCGGACTTTAAAGGTTCACTGAATCGGATGAAGTCTTTGGTGGGGTTGGGGTAGACGGACCATTCGGCCATCTGGTCTTCTTCGAGGCCAATGCCGGGAGTTTCGAGGTTCAAGTCCCACAACCCACGTGCGTGCGTTCCAAATCGCACTACGTCGAGCGCATCGATGTATTCCACGCTCCAGCAGTTGACGTCGGGCATGCCCATTAGGGTCAGGTCGTACCATTGATCGTCGCCGGCTACATATACGAAGGGACCTACTTCTGTGGCCGCGAATAATAGCGAATCCGTTGGGTCGCCGGCCAATTCGTGCACCAAAGTCGGAGGTAGCCCATTGTTAAGGGCGGTCGCTGTAGCACCGTGGTTTTCGAGTTTGTATATGGGCGGATTACTATACCCGCTGCCACCGATATACACCGTTCCAAGACTGTTGGGAGAAGGGTAAATGTACATTCCGTAGAAGTAATGAGTGCCGGGTGCGTTCGAAATGGTGTGTGATGTCCAACTGGTGCCTGAATCATCAGAGTGATAAATTCGACCATTTTCGGTTAAAACGTACCAATGATTCGGATCGATTGGGCTGTATGCCATGGCTGTGATTTGACCCGCCCCACCTTGATTGAAATTGAACGGCATTTGTGATGGCACAATACTGCCACCGGTATGTACAAGTTGAATCATATAAGACCCAGAACCAGAGTTTAAATTACCGGCCACATAAGCCGTATATCCGTCGATTGGGTCAGCCATTAATGGGGGTATCCACAAGCTGTTGGCTCCGCCGAAATCCCAACTGGTCGTCGACATATTTGCAAAGCCTGCTTCGGTGACGTGCATGGCAAATCCCGGATAGTTCATCCACACACTGTACCCGTCATCGGAGCTCACCAGCCATCCATAGTCACCGGAGATTTCTTGCTCGAAGGAGAGAATACCGCCATTGTCTTGAAGGATACGCTGATACCCCTGATCTTGCGTGCCTACGTGAATGATGCCCGGGTCCGTTTCGTCCGTGTAATGATCGTACAGCCGCGATACGTTGAGTCCGGCCATTCCGCGGTTTTGTACCGTAAGCCCTTTGTTCGTTGATGAGTAGAACGATGCGTCCGTACTAATAAAGAGTACTTCATTTCCGTGATCATCGTAAAACGACTGAATATTCGGAATATCCGCGTGAAGCTTATTTGCTTCAAAATCGTAGTAGTCGAACCAATTATTGACCTTGTTGAAATTCGCTCCACCATTCCACGACCGCCAGCACTCGACCGCGCCGAAGAAGAGGGCATCGGGATCACTCAAAGAGCACTCAAAGCTGGTGCGGCGAAAAGGGTTCTCCCCAACGTTTCCTTTTAGTGTCCAAGTTACGCCATTGTCGTCGCTTCGGTAAATGTCCTGGTCGGAGTATACATAGAGGATTTCATTTCCACTCGCCGGAGCCGAAGTACCGGTGAGCAGCATAGTCCCCAATCCCGAAGTGCCTGAAATTTTCCCTCGGAAAGATCGGGTTGAATCACTGAGCTCAAAGATCGAATCGCGATAGACCAAGTACGCGGCTTCTTCGTAGCGATGAGCCCAGAGGTCGAGGCGACTGTGAGCTCCACCACCACTTTCTGTAAACGTGTACATCAACTGAAATGATGAGCCGTGATCCGTACTTCGATGCAGGCGTTGTTTCCATCCACCCGTCCATTCGGTGGTCAATGCGTACAAGGTCTTGGCCGAGTCGTTCAGCAACACGACGTCCCTGAAGCTTCGGTTCGAAGCATTTGGATCGAGTCCGACCGCGGTGTCCCAAGTGATCCCCAGGTCATCGCTGTAATAAAAGTACGCCCCCCCCGTACCCGATAAAAGTCGCTGGCTACCGTTGTGATCCACGAATCGAACGAATAGGGCATCGGCCATGCGAAACTGTTCGTTCACCGGTTGCCAATTGGAGCCATCCTCGGGACCGGAGAACATGATTCCGCCCGCGGTCTGAACGAACATAACATCGTTAATGGTATCCCATTCCACGGCCATGATTCGACCGCTATTAAAGTTGCAACCGCGTTCTTCGAATTCACCACGGACTTTACCTCCTGCAAGCGAATCAACGCTGCTGCGATAGGCCAGTCGACGTTGCCGTTCAAAGCGATATTCATGGTCGATGCGATTCGGATCAACACCCGGTGCGGCTTTTTTCATGCCTTTGAGCCAAGCAGATTTCTGCTCGTGCCGCTCTTCCTCACTGGTGCTGTCGTACACCACTATGGTGCCTTTGGGCTGTGGGAATTTTCTTTCTTGGGTCGAGGTGTCAAAACGCGAAGCTAGCCACGGTATTAATGCTAGACATGCTAAGCATACGATGGATTTGAACATAATGCTAATTTCTTTTCAGAATGACTTTCATTTGGTTGACGAAAAAGGTGCGCAGATCGAGTCCGAACTCGCGGACCTGCTGAGGCACAATACTAGCCTCGCTTAATCCCGGCACGGTATTGATTTCGACGAGGTGAGGCACCCCGTCGCGCAGAATATAGTCCATCCGGCACATACCTTTTAAACGCAGAAGGCGGTATATCCGTTGGCTGGTTTCTTGTATGGCTTGTTGCGCCTGCGGCGCGATGTGAGCCGGCGTGATCTCTTGACTCGCACCTAAATATTTGGCCTCGTAGTCGAAGAATTCGTTCTCACTCACGATCTCCGTGAGTGGCAATGCCGTTATTTCGCCCTCGTGCTCGAATACACCGCAGGTGACCTCGCGACCTTCCAGAAACTCTTCAACGATCACCAAGTCGTCGAACTCTTGTGCTTTCTGAATTGCGGGCACTATACCATTGATATCCTTCACTTTGCTGACTCCATAGCTCGATCCTGCTTTACTCGGTTTTACAAACATAGGAAACCCGAACTCCTGGGCCAAATCTTCAGCATTTGCCTCGTCGCGAATGTCGATCAGTCGGGCGCGAGCACCAGCCACGTTGTATTGACGAAGCAATTGGTTGCATACCCCCTTTTCAAAGGTCAATGCCGACTCGAATGCCCCACAGGTGTTGTAGGGTATTCCGAGTAAGTCGAAGTACGACTGCAGTTTACCATCCTCGCCGGGCGTCCCGTGGATAGCAATGAAGACGGCATCAAAATGTATCGTGCCGCTAGGCACAGAAACCGTGAAATCACCGCGGTCAACAGGGCTGCGCGATCCGTCGTCGCCAACGAGATACCACCCCTCGTGAGTGAGGTCGATGAGATGGACGTCGAATTCGCTCCGGTCGAGATTTCGCTGGACCACGGAGGCACTTTTTAAGGATATTTCGCGTTCGCTGGAATAACCACCGGCGACAACGGCGATCGAAGGCTTGGTGTTCATAGGGGCTAAAGGTAGTGCAGATTTTAAACGCTACCACGGTCAAAATCTTATCTTTGCGCCGATCTGAAGGGTATGGAATCCGTTATTAAATTTATCAAATCAAAGGTTTTTTGGCGTCATGCTATCGCTTATGCGCTGTTGCTGCTCGTGGGCTTTTTTGTCCTGAATTGGTGGTTGGGTAGCTATACTCAGCACGATGAAACGGTCGTAGTGCCCGATTTGCTGAGCTTTACACTGGAAGAGGCCGGCGAAAAGTTGAAGCCGATCGAGCTGAATTTCGCCGTGATCGATTCAGCGGAATTCAATCCGGAGTATCCGCGCGGAGCCGTGGTGGGGCAAATTCCGCAGAGCGGGAGCGCCGTAAAACGGGGCCGAACTATTTTTTTGACCGTGAACCCTCGGAGCATTCAGAAGGTGATCCTACCCAACCTCATCGACCGATCCAAACGTCAAGCTATATCGTACCTCGAGACCTACGGTTTTCGGGTCGGCGAACTCGAATTCGTGCCGGATATGGCTCGCGATGTCGTGGTCGGAGTCAAATACAACGGTCGCGAAGTAAAGCCCGGTTCGGCCTTGCCCAAACAAGCCGTTATCGACTTGGTGTTAGGCGATGGATTGAGCGATCAAAAGATCTCGGTGCCCCGGTTGCCGGGGCTTACGCTCGACGAAGCGGAAGTGCGCCTGAAAGAACTGAGCTTGAACGTAGGGGCCTTGAGCTACGACGAAACGGTCGAAGATTCGTCCATGGCGCGTGTATACCGCCAGTATCCCGATCCGAATCCGCGACCTTTCATTCGATTGGGGATGTCCGTCGACCTTTGGTTTACCGAAGACAATACGAAAATCCCTGCCGATACGTTATTCATCACAGAACCCGATACGCTGCGGAATGAAATTGTGGAGTAAGGCCTTTGCGGCTCTGTTGTTTTTAGCGCCATTTGGCACCCTCGCCCAGGAATTGTTGGCGCCCTTGAGTACGAATCCCGTGCTCGAAGCGCATGCCGATAAATATAAGGGCCTCGTGGCCCGAAGTGCGGCTTCGGTCGACACGCTGGACCTTCCGTTCTACGATGATTTTAGCGACCCGCTTGTTGTGCCACGGCACGATCGGTGGATGGATACCCTCACCTATATCAACATGGATATGGCCATTGCTCCTCCCTCGTACGGAGTGGCCACTTTCGACGGCCTCAATGGAAAAGGACGAGCGTACAATATCGCCAACCAGAATGCCTATGGTGTTGCCGATTATCTGACCTCGGCACCGATAGACCTCAATTACCTGCCGTCCGATTCCGTGTACCTGAGCTTTTATTACCAGATGACCGGACTCGGAAATGCTCCTGAAGCCGAGGACTCATTAGTACTCGAATTCCGTTCACCGACCGATACGCCCGACTGGGTGCACATATGGTCTACTCCGGGCGATTTGCCCGACACCGTTTTTAGGTCTGTCTACATCTCCATTACCGATACGACGTGGTTGACCAGAGGATTTCAATTCCGATTCAAGAACTACGCTACGCTAAGTGGTAACCTCGACCACTGGCACGTCGATTACATCATTCTGGATGAGGGGCGCTCGCGGAACGATTCGGCCATTGATGATATTTGTATCTCCGAACGGCCCGAGTCGATCCTCGAGGATTTCTACGCCGTGCCGTGGACGCATTTTAATGCCCTCAACGACCCCTACAAAGACAACAACGTGGTAAAGTTCTGGAACCGAGCCAGCGGAATTCGTAACGTGAATTTTGGATATCGCATGTATCAGGACGGCGTCAACGTATTTAACTCGAATGTGCTCTTCAAGAACTCCGATCCGTTTGCTTTTGACTCGGTCAACTACATCTACCAGACCAATTTGGAGGACAACATAGTGCTCAACAGCAGCGATAGTTCGAATGTCACCATCAAGTATTTTATTCAGTCCGTTCCCGATGTACGGCCCGAGAACGACACGCTTACTTTTTCGCAAAAGTTTTACAACTACTACGCTTACGACGATGGAACGGCTGAACGCGGTTATGCATTGAACGATCTCAGCGCCAAAATGGTGTACTACATCGATCCGCTGATCGACGACACTTTGCGCGGCTTGTTGCTGTATTTTCCACCGACCTTGATCGATGCTACGGAGAATGAATTCCGCATCGGAATATGGACCATCGATGGCCAAACGGGAGCACCGGCTCAAGCTCTATACAAGAGCGATTCGGTGTACGTGCCGCGCTACACGCACGTCAATAATTATGCGAGGTATATTCTCGATGTCCCACAATTCATAGATCAACCCGTGTATATAGGTATAGAGCAGGTGTACAACAACGAGATGTATGTTGGCTTCGACCGAAACAACGATAACTCCGACAAGTTGTACTACTTCGTGAGCGGTTTGTGGTTGCCTAGCGAATTGCCCGGAACGCTGATGATGCGCCCTATGTTCGGTAAGTCGGTGAATAGCGATCTTGGGCTTTCGACCCAAGCGTTGACTGAATTCACCGTGTTTCCTAATCCGGCCGCGAGCCACATCCGCTGGAATAGCGAGGCTGAAATGCCCTACCGAATCGTTGACTTGCAGGGCCGAACGGTCGCATCGGGCCGAGGAACGACGGCCCAAATCCAAAACCTGGCCCCGGGAACCTACATCTTGTTTACCGAGGGCGATCGTCCGAAGTACGCGCGGTTCATTAAAGTGAAGTGATGAGCGAAGAAGAATTGGACGATAACGAGGAGTTATACGAACATCATAGGTTCGTAGCTGATAAAGGGCAAAAGCCGCTTCGGGTCGATAAGTTTCTGAACAACTTTTTGGAGAATATTTCGCGGAATAAGATTCAGACCGCAGCCGACGCCGGAAACATCCACGTGAATGGTACGGCGGTAAAATCGAACTACAAGGTAAAGCCCGGCGACGTGGTGCGGGTGGTCATGAGCACGCCGCCCCGCGAGCTGGAGCTCATTCCCGAAGATATTCCGCTCAACATCGTGTATGAAGACGAGGACGTGGTTGTGGTGAACAAGCCGGCCGGACTCGTGGTGCACCCCGGATACGGGAACTACACGGGCACGTTGGTGAATGCGTTGATCTATAATTTTGATAATCTGCCTACTCGGCAGGAAAATGACCGCCCGGGATTGGTGCACCGATTGGATAAGCTCACCTCCGGACTCATGGTCATCGCCAAGAACGAGCCAGCCATGGCGCATTTGAGCAAGCAGTTTTTCGATCGCGCCATTGAACGCCGCTACATCGCCTTGGTTTGGGGTGATTTCGAAGAGGATTCAGGCACCATTGTTGGGAACATCGGTCGGAGTTTGAAGAACCGAAAGGTGCAGGATGTTTTCCCCGAGGGGGATTATGGCAAACATGCGATCACACACTGGGAGGTGGTAGAGCGATTGGGTTATGTAACCTTGATCCGCTGTAAACTGGAGACGGGCCGTACGCATCAGATCCGCGTGCACCTTTCGCACGAGGGGCATCCCTTGTTCGGTGATTTCGAATACGGGGACGATAAGATCTTGAAAGGGACCACCTTCACCAAGTACAAGCAGTTCGTTCAGAATTGCTTCAAGATTCTGCCCAGACAGGCCTTACACGCGAAAACGCTTGCCTTTACTCATCCCAGAACGGGGGAGTGGATGTCGTTCGAGAGCGAGTTGGCCGAGGACTTGGTCGAGGTGATCGACAAGTGGCGGAACTACGCCAAGCACGCGATGTAACTAGTCCGGGGAGGTGGCCTTGAGGGACACGCCGAGGGGTGCATCGAGCCGCAGGCTCAGAAATTCAAAATTAACTTAGTTAGGCAACGCTTGCTCGCGGATATCTTCGACGTCGTATTCGAGGTAATCTTTGAGGTGTTTGTAGACCGTATCGCGTTCGATCGGGTGGCGTCCGGCATCTTTGATCAAGGTTACGAGCTCGCCGGTGGTCATGGCCGGATTCTGCTCTTCGGCGCCGGCCATGGAGTAGATCTTGGTGCTGTCGTCGATGGTACCGTCGATGTCGTTGACTCCGAATCCGAGTGTAAGCTGCGCCGTTTTGCGTCCGATCATGGGCCAGTAGGCTTTGAGGTGTGGGAAGTTGTCCATGTAAATACGAGCCACTGCGTACATCTTGAGGTCGTCGATCATGGTCACTTCGGGCACGTCGCTCATTTGGTTGTCGCCATTGCGGAACTTCAGTGGGATAAAGGTGTTGAATCGGCCCGTTTTGTCCTGCAGTTGACGTAAGTGCTCCATGTGATCGACTCGGTGCTTAAACTTTTCGATATGTCCATACAGCATGGTCGCATTCGAGGGCATTCCGAGTTTGTGAGCTGTTTCGTGAATCTCGAGCCACTGTTCGGTGCTGCATTTATCCGCACAAATGATGTTGCGGATCTCCTCGTCGAAGATCTCTGCTCCTCCGCCGGGCAAACTGTCTTGTCCGTGTTCTTTCAGTATGCGCAGGCCTTCTTCGTAGCTTACCTTGGCCTTGCGGCACATGTACTCGAGTTCTACGGCGGTAAAGGCTTTTACGTGAATGTCGGGCCGAATTTCCTTTACTTTTTTAATGAGCGAAGCGAAGTAGTGTAAGCCCATTTTCGGGTGCACACCTCCTACGATATGCACCTCTGTAATAGGTTGTCCGTCGTAAGAGCGCACTTTTTCGAGGATCTCTTCTTCGGTCATTTCCCAGCCTTCGTTCTTGTGTTTCAGCAGCCGGCTGTACGAGCAAAACTTGCAATCGAAAAAGCAAATGTTCGTCGGCTCTACGTGGAAATTGCGGTTGAAGTAGGTGTAATTTCCGTGCCGTTGCTCGCGAATATAGTTTGCCAAAGTGCCCAAATATCCGAGTTCGCCGCGCTCAAAAAGCAGCACACCTTCGTCGAAGATGATGCGCTCTCCGGCTTTGACTTTTTCGGCAATATTCTTGAGTTCGGGAGCGAGGTTACTCTGTAAAATGACCTCTATACTTGCGGGCTTTTTCATAGCAAATCGAATGAAGGGTACAAAGGTACGAAGACCATTGGTTTTCAGATAAAACAATGATCACCCACCATTCGTTTAATTGTTGCGTAAGTTTGTAGTATGAAGAAGTACATCCTCTTCTTATTGGTTGGCGCAATCGCCATGGCCTGTGGTCCGGACGGTGATGATGGACCTGATCCGGTTGAAAACGAACCCCATGTGATCGACCTTCCATCCTATTTTGGCCCGTTAGTGCAACCCTTGGACAATGAGGCGACCGTTAAAGGGGTTGAGCTCGGACGTTTTCTATTCTTTGAACAAAAGTTGAGCGCCGACAATACCTTGAGTTGTGCGGGGTGCCATCTGCCTGCGGCAGGATTCGCGGATCCCAACCCCACGAGTACCGGTATCGACGGTATCGATGGTACGCGGAATGCTATGGCCATTATTAATTTGGCCTACCGATCTAACGGCTTCTTTTGGGATGGTCGATCGGCGACTTTAGAGATCCAGGCAGAGGAGCCCGTGCCGAACCCAATCGAAATGCATCAGGAGTGGCCCGAGGCGCTGAGTAAGTTGCGCAACGATCCGCTGTATCCGCCCATGTTTAAAAGCGCATTTGGGGATACCGCCATAACCGTGGACCGGGTGACCAAGGCCATAGCTCAGTTCGAGCGAACCTTGATCAGTGGAAACAGTAAGTTCGATAGATTCTTGCGGGGCGAGGTTGAATTAACTCCGTCCGAAATTCGCGGGTTCGATACGTTCGAAAATGAAACTTCGGATTGTTTTCACTGCCACGGCACTTATGCCACGGCCTTTCAGTTTACCGATAACGCCTTCCACAATAATGGACTCGATAGTGTTTGGCCTCCCTCTGATCCGGGATTGAACGCCATTACCGGTGACCCCAATGACCTGGGCTTATTCCATACGCCCACGCTCAGAAACATCGAATTCACCGGACCTTACATGCACGATGGTCGATTCGAGACACTGGAAGAGGTGATCGAGTTTTATAATATGGGAGGGCATCCTTCGCCAACGATAGATCCCAATATGAAGGCGGCGGGGGTAGGTCGTAACTGGACTCAACAACAAAAGGACGACTTGATCGCCTTCTTGAAAACCCTTTCCGATCCTGAGTTTATCAATGATCCGGATCATTCCGACCCACATTAATCTTTCCAAATTCGGATTTTGGCGCGACCTTTGGTTTTTATAGAGTAGAAACTAAAAAATGTACTGCCATGAAACGTATTGTATCCTTTAGCTTGATCCGGGCTGTCCTCATAGGTGTGGGGTCCCTGACCTCTTGTAAGAGTAAAAAACTTGAAGCACCTAAGGGCGAAGTAGAGATCGCCGTGCCTTGCAGCGGTGAAGACTTTTGGTCCGATAAGGGCGTGTTCCGCGCCAATGCCGTTGGAGAATCAAAAGACCAGATGGTATCCAGGAAGAAAGCCATGAGCAATGCTCGGGCCGATTTGGCGAACTCTATCAATACGACCATCAAAGGAACCATCGACAACTACGTGAACTCACGAGAGTTCAACAACCAAGAAGACGTTGAAGAGCGTTTTGAGGGATTGACTCGAGAGGTGATCAATCAAGAGTTGGCCGGTGTGAAGGCCATTTGCAAAAAGATGTTCACTACCGAAGATGGCACGTACAAAGAACTGAGCTAAAATCCAACTCCTAAATCGCTTTATTGTACGTAATTGGATTTATTGATTTGTAAGCGGGATC
>JAGWBA010000079.1 GCA_021296215.1 Flavobacteriales bacterium | reverse complement strand
AACCCGAGGAAAGCGATAAAGTGCCCCTGTCGGTTGTTAACTTCTAATCATCAAAATTAACAGGTGGTGAAACTAAAGGGAAATGCGGTTGGTGCCGAGCTTGCAGAACCCATTGAGAACCTAGGATTGCAGTGGCTTTTTATTACGCTGTTGATCGTAGGAATCGTTCAAATGTCGGCCGGACTCTTTCGCTTAGGTAAGTTTGTTCGCTTGATCCCCCATCCGGTCATGATGGGATTCGTAAATGGCTTGGCGATCGTGATCTTTTTGTCGCAGTTGGGCATGTTCAAGACCACGGTCGACGGTCAGCGCGAATGGCTTTCAGGAGCCCCGCTATATACCATGATGGCGTTGGTAGCCTTGACCATGCTGATCATGTGGTTACTTCCTAAGCTCACCAAAGTGGTGCCCTCGGCAATGGTAGGGATCGTCGTTGTGGCCGGATTGGCCATCTCGGTCGGACTCGATGTTCCGACCGTGGGGTCATTCATCAGAGACGGAGGCGGTGAAGGGCTCAGCGGTGGCTTACCGGTTTTTCAGTTTCAAATCTTCGGGTTATTCGATACGCTGCAGGGCTATTGGGGATTGATCCTTTCTACGGCATTCATTTTGGCCGCGGTCGGACTCATTGAGTCGCTTATGACCTTGAATCTCATCGACGACCTCACCGAAACGCGCGGTTCGGGTAATCGCGAATGTTTAGCTCAGGGAAGTGCCAACTTGACCAATGGTTTGTTTGGCGGAATGGGAGGTTGCGCCATGATCGGGCAATCGCTGATCAATGTGAACTCGGGCGGACGAGGCCGTTTGTCAGGAGTCGTAGCGGCGGTTGGGTTACTTTCATTCATCCTCTTTGGATCCTCGCTAATTGAGCAAATCCCCATAGCGGCCTTGGTCGGGGTGATGTTCATGGTGGTGATCGGAACTTTTGCCTGGAGTAGTTTTAGAATACTCAACAAAATTCCCTTGGCCGATGCCATCATTTTGATCGCCGTGTCGGCCATTACGGTGTGGCAGGATCTAGCTATCGCCGTATTGACTGGAGTTGTGATGAGCGCATTGGTTTTTGCTTGGCAGAACGCAACTATGATCTGCGCCAGAAAACGGATCAAGGAAGACGGAACAAAGGTTTACGAAATCTGGGGACCCTTATTTTTCGGATCCATTCAGTCGTTCAACTCGAAGTTCGAGGTGAGCGAGGATCCTGTAAGCGTAGAGATCGACTTCATTGAATCTCGCGTTAGCGACCACTCGGGAATTGAGGCTATTTGGAATTTAGTGAACAAGTATCACGATCAGGGTAAGCAAGTCCGCTTGACACATTTGAGCCCTGAATGCCAAGATCTTCTTAGAAAGGCAAGCCCTCTCTTCGATGGTTCAGTGATTGAAAAGGCCATCGATGATCCTCGTTACCACGTAGTTACAGACCTCATGGATGCAGAGGTCTGACGGAGCCGGGTTCTTTTCCCTATTTTAGGCGGAAATTTTGAATCGCATGGAAGCCGAAATCGCGAACAATCCGCCCCTGTTCAGTAACGATGCTATTGTATTTGGACTCTTAATGGCCGCTTTGGGTCTCGTCTTTTATACGGCAGAGTTCAAAAGTAAAGGCTGGAAGAAATTCTATACTTTCTTCCCTCCTCTTCTCATGTGCTACATGATCCCAGCCCTGTTGAACTCCTTCAACATCATCAGCACAGAGATCAGTGGCCTATACACCATGGCTAAGAATTATCTCTTGCCCACGGCATTGATACTAATGACCTTGAGCATCGATTTTCGCGGAATCGTAAATCTTGGACCCAAAAGCTTGATCATGTTTTTTACGGCCACGTTCGGAATCGTCCTTGGAGGGCCATTCGCCGTTTGGCTTATGAGCATTATCTCCCCCGATGTGGTGGGCGGTGTTGGGCCCGATGCCGTTTGGCGCGGACTGTCAACGCTCGCCGGTAGCTGGATCGGCGGTGGAGCGAATCAGGCGGCTATGTTGGAGATCTATCAATACAACCCGGAAAAATATGGCGCCATGGTCCTTGTGGACATCATCGTGGCCAATATCTGGATGGCCTTTTTACTCTACGGAGTTGGGAAACAAGTACAGATCGATAAATGGCTTAAAGCCGATAGTTCTGCCATAGAAGAATTAAAACAAAAGGTGGAAGCCTACTCCAAGAGTATCGCTCGCATGCCCACCTTGCGCGATTTCATGATCATTTTAGGCGTCGGATTCCTCGCTACAGGACTTTCTCATTGGGGAAGTGACCTAATAACGGGCTTCATTACTACAAGTGTTCCTGCTTTGGCCAAGTCGGTGTTGAATTCGGGGTTCTTCTGGTTGGTGGTTCTGGCCACAACAATTGGCTTGGCCCTGTCGTTTACCAGAGCAAGAGAACTCGAAGGTGCCGGAGCATCGAAATTCGGTAGTGTATTCATCTATGTGTTGGTAGCAACGATCGGAATGAAGATGGATATTCTAAAAATATTTGACAATCCGGGGTTGTTGGCGGTCGGACTCATTTGGATGGCGTTTCACGTGATCCTGCTGTTCATCGTCGCCAAGATTATACGCGCTCCGTACTTCTTTTTAGCGGTAGGGAGTAAAGCCAATATTGGTGGGGCGGCAAGTGCTCCGGTAGTTGCGGCGGCCTTTCATCCCTCACTGGCTCCAGTGGGCGTATTGCTCGCCGTGCTGGGTTATGCGCTTGGGACCTATGGTGCCCTGTTCTGTGCCCAATTGATGGAGCTTGTATCGTCCTAGGTGAAAACATATTACGATATACTGAGACTTAGAGAAGATTGCCGTGATGAAGATATAAAGCGGCAGTACCGGGTGTTGGCGAAAAAGTATCACCCCGACCTCAATAGCTCCGAAAGGGCTCACGAGCAGTTCATTGCCGTAATGAAGGCTTATAAAACGCTTTCAGACCCTACCCGGCGCGCTCATTACGACCGTGGCCTCAAGTATATTCGATCGAGAAAGCCGTACGACGCCAATTCCTACACTCGACAGCATCCACCCAATCCTTCTTCTGGACGATACAAGACCGAGGCGGAACGCAATAGGGACTACGAACGCAATCGGCAGCGAGCTTGGCTAAAGCACCTCAGACGCATTAAAGAGGATTCCGGTTACTTCGAAAAGTTCAAAAAATACGCCCTCTGGGTCTCGGTAGGCAGCCTAATGCTCGCACTCACCTTTTTCGCCGACTATGGCCTAACGACCTCTGGGCCTGTGGAGCAAGTAGTTGCCAAGGAGTATCTTTTTCCTAAAACAAATGATCCGAGCGACCGCGAATACTACCACATCATTACCGCCGAACAGCAGCACAGGGTGTATTTCGAACTGGTCGACCCCATTAGGCCCGGGGACCGCATCAGCTTGAAGCGAAGTCCTATTTACGGCATGACGCTAGGTATCGATGTATTGAAGAACGACCAACTGATAAGAATAAAAAATCCGGCGGTAGAGGCCCGATTCAAGTTCTTCAGTCTGTTACTGGGCGTTTCCGTTCTAACGTTCTTCTACAAAGACAAGAACGAGGTCGCGGTGAATCTTACATTGATCAATTTGTTACTGCTCGCGATCAACGCTCTGATGCTAACGCTCAGTATTACAAATTAATTATTGCCCAGAATCAACGGTAGTCCGTCTTTCCCACTACCCACGACCACCACTTTTGAGTTGGGTGACTCGGCTAACTTCATCGTGGCTTCTATACCCTTGTCGCGAAGAATGTTTTCGTTGAGCGAGCGACTTAAAATAATATTTGCATCGGATTTACCCTGAGCTTCGATGCGCAAACGCTCCGCTTCTTTTTTAGCGCGATCGAGTTTAAACTCATACTCCAGGGCCGCCTGTTCCTGCTCGAGCTTCCGCTCAATGGCCTGTTGAAGTTTTGTAGGAAGCTCTACTTCGCGAATTAGAACGGCATCGAGGAAGAGGTTTTTCTCCTCCATTTTAGCGTAGGTTCGATTAAAGATCTCCACCTGTATTGCTTCGCGTTTCGTGCTGTATAACTCCTCGGGAAGGTATTCACCGATCACCTCTCGCGTGGCCGACCGAATTTCGGGAATAATAATGGTCTCGAGGTAGTTCTTGCCCACCTCATCGTGCAAATATCCGATTCGAGAAGGCACGGGGTTGTATCGATAGCTGATCTCTGCCTTAATGGTCAAACCATTTTTTGACAGCACCTGCATGATCGACTTATCCTCTTGAATCTTGACGTTGTAGACGAACATCTTGTTCCACGGCGCAATGAAATGGAAACCTTGATTGAAAACCTGTTCTTTATCGAGTCCTCCACCAAATCGACGGAAAAGAACTCCTTTTTCTCCCGGATTGATCGTAACGGTAATACTCGACCACAACAAAATGAGGACGAACACACCAATTCCGGCGACAATGACTAAACTCCGCAGTCTTGGGTCCATATGCTAAAGATTATTTAAAGCGATTTCTACAAAGGTAAGGGTTTCTCCCTAATGGGCTGATTAGTATCCCCGATTCCTTTTTCGCAAAAACCACTCCAAGGAGATGAACCCGAGTAAAATGAAGAAAAGATAGCGTTGTTCGATCAACTCTTCGAGCACGCTTTGCTCGTATAGCACGGGTTTCACGGACTCATCGGCCCTTATGATCTCTTCCAATGTCACAATGTCAGCAGGAGCCACAAGTGCACCTCCGGTTCCTTCGGCCCACTGTTTCAGCAGGGCATGGTCGGCCTGAAGATCGCGTTGCTCCCATTCAAGTGCACGCACGGTGAATGCCCCCCTCTTGACGTATGACTCGCCTCCCCAATCGGTCCGGGCCTCCCAGGTATACGTACCAACAGGCAAGACTCCTGCATTCAAAGCAAAGTCGTTGTTTCTTCGCGAAAATGTGAACGGATACTCTTTTCCTTCCTCGTCCTGAATGACGATGCGGACCTCCGGATCGGTGATGGGCTGGTATGAAGCATTGTACACTTCGGCCCGCAGGGCCACAGACTGATTCTCATCGAATAAACGGTCGCCTTCAACCCTGAAGCGCTCGCGATTGCTTGATGAAGCGAGGTATTGCGCCGAACGCAGCACCCAGTCATCGAAATGTTCGTGGGTCTTATTCACCTGATAATCAGCCAAACGCCAGCGCCAAATGCCTTCTCCCAAAACTACGGCCCAGCGACGATCGCTCCGATCGCCGTACGCGGCCAACGCTTTTTCCGTTGCGATGTTACCGACCTTTTGACGCAATAGCACCTCAATCCCCGGGTTTGCCGAAACCTCACCAAAGGGCACGGTAAGTGGCGGTACGTTTCGGAACCAAGTGTACGTTTCGGTTTCCAATTGGAAGGGCGTGAATCCCTTCACTTCGGCCGGATTCACCTCGTCGGTTTCTTTATCCTGCTGTGTAACATCCACCAAGGGTTGCCATGGTGCTCCGGGTCTTCTGCTCAATTGAGCCCCCGTAATGGTCCACACGGGTACCTCGGAGTTTTGAATATTTGACCAAAGCGATTGCTCGCGGCTAAAGTCGGGTTTGTGGAGGATCAATAAGTTGTAATCGGAAAGAGCGAACACATCGCGACCGATGAATTTCTGATCTACTTCGTAACGTTCGTTTTGTTGCAAAGCGCTTCGTAACGCCGCCAAATCAGGGTGTGGAGCCGAGGCAAGCAATAGGATCTTCTGACGCGTATCGATAACCTCCACGTAGAATTCAGAAGCGTTGTTGCCCGTATTTTGCTCTTCAACAGAACTACTGACGACTAAGGTGTAGCGATGCAGGCCAATAGCTCCGGCCGACAATTCAAAGTCCACCGTTTGAGTAAATCGATCCACATCGGGCTCCAGTTCGGCCGTTTCGATGACTCGGCCACCTGAGGACAAGGACACCTCCAACTTGAATCCGGCCATTCCGTTGGCTCGAATCACCGCTTGCACCGGAAAGCGATTCCCCAGGAATGCGAGTTCATTGTGTCGCACCTCGGCAAAGAACGCGTCGCGCCGTTGCGCCGTATCGCCCAAGGCCAAGGTGTAGGTAGGTGCGTCAAACGACTGAGCGCGGTAACGCGGGTCTCCACCTCTATTGAAGCGTCCGTCCGTGGCGATCACGAGTGCCCCGATATTGCGGTGTGCGTATCTATCGGTCCATTCGGTCAACAAGTTCGAATAATTCGTGAGCGGCTGAGTCAGCGAGTCGGCCAGGCCTTCAGTAGCCGTTCCGCCGAAGGAAAAAAGCCGCACTTCGTAGTCGTCGGACAAATTATCGGCGAGGGCTTGCACATCGCGCCGCCAGGCGCCAAAATCGAAATCCGAATCTCCTTCGGCAATGCTGCGTGAAGCATCCTGACCGATCAGGATCAGCGGAGTTTCGCGGGTGACTTCTGTAAAACGCAGAAAGGGCTCGAGCAAGAAGAACGCCAGGAACGCCACGAAAACCGTGCGCAGAATGGCCATAAGCCAGCGCCATCCTTGGGAAATCCCCTCAAATCGGCGATCGCGGTAATAAAGTAAAGCGGCGTATGCGATCCCCAAGGCACCGCAGAGGAGTACGGCCACCCAGGGGTAACTGAGCGTTAATTGCATATAGGTTCAACCCTTTTTAAGGCCAATTATTACGTGAGCATTCCTCCGTCGACATTCAACACCTGTCCGGTGACGTATGTAGATAGGTCGGATCCCAAAAATACGCAGGCGTTGGCGATGTCTTGTGGCGTACCTCCACGCTTGAGTGGAATGGCGTCGCGCCATCCTTGAACAGTGGCCTCGTCGAGTTTTCCGGTCATTTCGGTTTCGATGAATCCCGGAGCGATGACGTTACAACGAATGTTTCGCGATCCCAATTCAAGTGCTACGGATTTACTAAAACCGATGATTCCGGCTTTTGACGCAGCGTAATTCGCCTGACAGGCATTTCCTTTGACCCCTACGACAGAGCTCATATTGATGATGGAACCACTGCGCGCTTTAAGCATGGTACGTTGAACGGCCTTGGTCAGGTTGAACACGGATTTCAGGTTCACTTCGATCACGCGGTCCCAATCTTCTTCGCTCATGCGCATGAGGAGTCCGTCCTTGGTGATCCCGGCATTATTGATCAAGATATCGATGGTCTCAAAGTCTTCGAGTATGTTCTTCACGAGCTCTTCGGCCTGATCGTATTGAGCCGCATCGGAGCGGTACCCTTTGGCCTTCACGCCGTAGGCGGAAAGTTCCTTTGCCAAAGCCTCGCCCGCCTCCACGGAACTGAGGTAGGTAAAAGCGACGTTGCAGCCTTGTTTGGCGTATTCGTGTGCGATGCCGTTCCCGATTCCGCGGGAAGCACCGGTGATCAATGCTGTTTTTCCTTCGAGTAATTTCATTCGGTTGCGTTTAAAGGGCAAAGATAATATTCTATGGAGGTTCGGCGAAGCGAGTAAAATCAATGACTTCGAGGTGCCATTTTCCGTCGATCTTATAGGTTTTATAGCCCAGCCGCGCTATGATGAGTCCGGCCGCTACGAATCCGGCCGAAACCAGATAACTCCCCTGCTCTAATCCAAGCACTTCACCATTAATGAGCGCGTTTACCGTTACGATCCCGGCAAAGACAACCCCCGCCATCGACACGGTAAATCCGTTAGCAATTACGGCCATATTGAATTTCCGGATTTTGTAGATCGAATCGAGCGGTACCCGTTCGCTGCTAATGTATAACGCCTTCGGCGTGATGCTGCCCAGGATGCCTCGGTACTCCCCCCCTGGCGTAATGATCTTTACGTTATCTCCGATCTCGAATCGCTCCATTTTCGCCGTCCCTTGTTTCTTGACCAACAATAAGGCCGACTGGGCAGAGCTCGCCAACGAAAAAGTCGTAAAAAGAATAAGGATCAGATGCTTTACGCTCATACGGCCAAGGTAGTAAAGATGCCTGACGAAAATAGTGTACTTTAACCACATGAGTCGAATACTCAACAGCCTCTTATCGGCCCGCTACAGGCCGTTGATCATCCTGATCTTCGTCGGAGAGATCATCTTCTTCTTACCCTTCGTATTGGTACGCTTTTTCAGATCCACGATCTTGGAAGTCTACGACGTCAATAACTTCGAATTGGGGTCTTGTTTCTCCGTCTCCGGTATCGTAGCCATGATCTCCTATGTTCTCGGCGGTCCGCTGGCCGATCGGTTCGAGGCCAGGCATTTGCTTTCGGTCGGACTCTGGGCTACGAGCGCGGGAGGGTTCTACGCCGTTGCCATTCCCGACTATAACGGGTTGCTCGTTCTGTACGGCTATTGGGGTTTTACTACCATTTTCCTTTTTTGGGCAGCACTTATACAGGCCACTCGTTAGTGGAGAGGAAAAGAGATGCAGGGAAAGGCCTTTGGGTTTCTCGAGGGCGGACGAGGCTTGGTGGCTGCCTTAGTAAGTGCCTGTGCGGTCGGTTTCTTCGCTTGGTTTTCACGAGACCTCGGTGCCTTTGCCCCCGTGCAACGCCGAGAAAACTTTCAAATAGTCTTGTTACTCACTTCGGTGATCGTTTTCAGCGCGGGACTCTTCGCCTACTACGGAATCCCCAATTCAAAGAATAAAATCCAAAAACGACTCCACTACGTCAGAACTTCAGAGATCGTGCAGCTTATAAAAAACCATCGGTTTGGCTTCAATCGCTGATCGTGATCTGCGCCTACGTCGGTTACAAGATAACGGACGACTATTCGCTCTTCGCCAATGAAGTACCGGAAATGGATCAAGTGAAAGCTGCCGGAGTCGCCACGGTGGCGATTTGGCTTAGGCCGGTATTTGCCATCGCTGCCGGATTACTGATCTATTTCGGTCTTTACTCGGGTGCTGCCTTCATTGCCTTTGCCCTTTTGAGTACGGCCCTGATCGGTATCTACGGATTGCGCGGGGTCTATTTCGCCATCATGAACAAAGGAGAGATCCCAATAGTCTTAACGGGAACGGCCGTTGGGATCATTTCGTTCCTAGGCTACACCCCGGACGTCTTTATAAGCCCGGCCATGGGGGTACTTACTCGATACGTATCCGGGCCCTAAGGGCCATGAAAAGGTATTTGGCCTAATGACCTTCTTTGGAGCCATTGGATGGATAGGTTCCGTCGTTTTTCGAAGGCTCACAGACGTCTCAGTTCGAATCGAGATCATCGGCCGGCGATCGCATAAAGTAGAACAACTCATAACGGCGAACCCAGGTCACAACCGAAGCCATAAGAGCCAGCGCGATCGGGCGAACGATCATTCCGGGTTCCAAATTAGTCAGGTACACCCCAATAGCACCGATCATTAGGGCCGTAAAACCAATTCCGGCATAGGCGCGAAGACCTTTGATCAAGAGTCCGATAGTCCCCAAGATCTCGAGACCGCGAACGAAGTACTGAAACCAAACGGGAAGTTCCCAGCTGGCGAAACGCATATCCCAAAAGACGGAAGTTACCTCACCGCCAAATTCGATCGGAAATATCTTTGAGGCACCTGAGAGGGCAAAAAGGGCAAAGAGCAAGAGGGCGAAAAACCACCCAATGATGTTGAAGATTCGAGCTTTCATAACTACAGGATTTTACCTTGAAGTTAGTACGCTCTAAGCCCGTAAAAAATGATTTTTCTTAGTTGCGGATCAACCCAACACTTCGGCCATACGTTTGCCGACGTGTGCAGGAGAATCAACTACATGAATACCGCAGCCGCGCATGATGGCCTTTTTCGCTTGAGCCGTATCCTCCGCTCCACCTACGATAGCTCCGGCGTGCCCCATGGTACGTCCGGCCGGTGCAGTTTCCCCGGCGATAAATCCAACAACGGGCTTGGTACCGTTCTCTTGGATCCAATTGGCAGCCAATGCCTCCAAGTTTCCGCCGATCTCACCGATCATAACGATTCCGTCCGTGTCCGGGTCGTTCATCAACAATTCTACGGCTTCTTTAGTGGTAGTGCCGATAATCGGGTCTCCTCCGATTCCGATAGCGGTTGAAATTCCCAATCCGGCCTTTACGATCTGGTCGGCAGCTTCGTAAGTAAGGGTTCCCGACTTCGAAACGATTCCGACCCTTCCAGGATGGAAAACGAACCCGGGCATGATACCCACTTTCGCTTGTCCCGCGCTGATCACGCCCGGGCAGTTTGATCCGATCAAACGACAGTCTTTGTCGGCGACGTACTGCTTCACCTTGGACATATCCTGAACGGGAATACCCTCTGTGATGGTCACGATCACCTTGATGCCGGCATCGGCAGCTTCCATGATAGCATCTGCGGCAAATGCGGGCGGAACGAAAATGATAGAAACATCGGCCCCGGTTGCATCCACTGCGTCAGAAACCGTGTTGTAAACCGGACGATCGAGGTGGGTTTGGCCACCTTTGCCCGGAGTTACACCCCCAACAACGTCGGTTCCAAATTCGATCATTTGACTGGCGTGAAAAGTTCCCTCACTTCCGGTGAACCCTTGCACGATCACTTTTGATTCATTGTTGACGAGTACGCTCATGGTGTCTATATTTTCATTTTTTGAGTCAGACCACGGCAAAAATAGACCATAGCGAAAGCATAACAAAGTTTTTTGTGATTCGCTTCCCGATGTCCCGACCGGCAACCGTTGTATAATTTTCTTATCTTTTCACAACTTAACCCCTAATTCTCACATTATGAAGATGAAGACTTCCCCGTTATGAGACAGTTCTAAACTATCGAATTCGATTCAATTTGTTGTACAGATTTACTCTGTTTGTATGACCAAGGACTCATTCCGTTGAGAGATTGATGAGGAT
>JAGWBA010000078.1 GCA_021296215.1 Flavobacteriales bacterium | reverse complement strand
ACAACAACCTTAGCAAAAAGACCCCGAAGGAGTTTATTAATCAGCTATCAGATTTACCACAAAAACAAGGTAAACCAATGACTATCTTTGAATATCAAAAACCGTAACCAAAACGGTCAACTCTTATCAGGGAAGGTCAGGGTTTTGACCACGAACCATAAACTATGGACCATGAGCAATTAACCGTGAACTGTGAACAGAAATTCGTACACAGTTGCATGTTTGTAAAGGGCTTTGCTAAGAGTTAACTAAGAACTTAGAACCCAACACTAAGAACTATCAAAGGATTGCCTGACGGACACGAATCAACTTCGTGAGCAGGTCGCTCAATCGATCCAAGGGCAACATATTAGCCGCATCGCTTTTTGCGTTAGCCAGATCGTCGTGAGTTTCCAGGAATATTCCGTCTGCACCGGCCGCAATGGCTGCTTTTCCAATTGTCTCGATCAATTGAGGTCGGCCACCGGTTACTCCTGAGTTTTGGTTCGGCTGCTGCAAGCTGTGTGTGATGTCCATAACGACGGGGTACCCGAGACCCTGCATTTGCGGGATCGCTCTGGGGTCAACTACCAAGTCTTGATATCCGAATGAGGTTCCACGGTCGGTCAGCATCACTTTATCATTTCCCGAATCAACGGCTTTTTGGGCGGCAAAACGCATCGCATCGGGTGAGAGGAACTGACCTTTTTTTATATTGAGGAATTTACCTGTTTCGGCTCCGGCGACTACGATATCCGTTTGACGGCATAGGAAGGCAGGGATTTGAAGAATATCAACATACTCAGCGGCCATACCGGCTTCACTTGCGCTGTGATAGTCCGTTACCGTGGGGACATCGAATGTCTCCCCCACTTTTCGCAGGATCTTCAGAGCTTTTTCATCACCGATCCCTGTAAATGAATCGATCCGTGATCGGTTGGCCTTTCGGTATGACCCTTTGAAAACATACGGAATACCTAAATCCTCAGTGATGCGAACCACTTTTTCTGCGATGCACATGGCCACATCTTCGCCTTCAATGGCGCAAGGACCGGCCAACAAGAAGAAGTTGTTCTTGTCGGTGTTCTTTATTCTGGGAATTCGATCGATCATTTTACCAAGTTTTTCTGATTCCAAGGCCTAGATGAATACCGTAGCTCTGTTGAGGAGCGACCCAAGAATTCAGGTTTCCGGCTTGTAAAAGTACTGTGAATCCAGAAAATCGTGCTCTGTAATCGAGTGAAACTCCGAGGCGATTATAACCTCCGTAGTGGATCGTAGGACTTAGCCTGTGGATTTCCCCTAATTGTACATCGTAGGCCGCATAGATCAAGGGGAGGTTGAATACTCGATATCGATACTGGGCTCCCAAACGGAGTCTAGATGTCTCGGAAAGTGGTTTAATGGCTTCGAATCGAAGTAAAAAGGGTGTTATACCTATTCGCGACCCTTGATCTCCCGAAAAATATGCTTGTCCTAAGCTATAGATGGATCGCTCGAAGAAGTTGTCTTGAATATCGAATAAGTTATCGATGTACAGTCCTTCATAGGTATAATTCGTATCGACATCGATGGAATAGGAGTTAGGGTTCCAGCGTATGAATCCGAGATTCTCAACGGCCATGATGAAGGTCCAGTCGTTTCCGCGGTAGGTAGCTGTAAAGCCCGTACCAATTCCGAGGCCATTAATGCTATTGGGGCCGCTAGTAGTATCGCTCAGACTTCCGGTAGCTGCAGTCGAAAGTGCAATGTATTCACCTGAACTCGGCGTAAACCAGTTGAGCCGCTCAGCTTGAAATCGCTGTTCTTGCATACCCAAGAGAACTGCCGCGGTGATATCATAACTCCATTTTTCGGTGTCGAACCCCCAGCTGTAGAACGCCTCTAGATATTTGATCCGCCACCAAGCGGTGGGTGAGAGGTCGAGTGTGTCGTCAGCAAAAGGAGCGTTTCCGTAAAGCGCCAGTCGCAGCAGGTTTTCTGAATAATTGACCGCCCGAATGCTGTTGTAGTGAATTCCGAATGTTCTTCTTTGGGCCCTGGCATTGCTCAGCCGGTAACCGTAGTTGAATTCAAATAGGTCGTTAAGAGCACTTTGATTGTTGTCTTTTGCTTTTGATAAGAAGAGCTCTTTGTCTTGGTCGTCTAAGTAGTCATCGAACAAAAAGCTGCGTTGAGCGGCAAAGGGGATCGAAGCAGAGCCGAGGGCATAGGCATACGAAACATCGACGAACCGGTCAGCTTCCCGGTTGAGTTGCCATGGACCGGACTGAATGATTTGTCCGCCCGAGAGGGCGGGAACGAACAGAATAAGAATAAGGAAGATGCGCATCAATTATTAAGCCTGTAGGTGAAATCACCGATGAGTTTGAGATCGATCTTATAATCCGAATAGATTTTGACCAGGTTTGGTTGTGAGGTGGTATTGAACTTAGCCTGATATCGTACTGAATGGGCCTCTTGGAAGAGATCGATCCGTTCTTTGGATAGCGGGATTACGATTTCGGACCGTAGTGGTGCCTCTACCCGGAGATCGGAATTCAGCTGAGGGGCGGCAACAATCTCTTGAGCAATGACCGTCTCGATCACATTCCAGTCCATATCGAGTAAGGTCATATCTATTACCGTTTCGAAAGGCATGCCGTTTTCGACCAGAAGTCGAATTTCCCCGCCTTGGATTTGATCCCACTCAGGTCCTGTAGCCAAGTTGAAGTCGGCAGTATCGACCAAGGTCAGATCCTCGGCATGAAGATTCATGGGCACTTCGAGATTCAAAAAGGCCTCAAAGGGATGATCGTAATAAATGAATCCAACGTGCGGACCGTTTGGGTTTATGATCGTTCGACCTTCAAATGAGATTCTATCCGGGAGATTTGATAAGAACTCATTGATATTTGAATTGTCTTCGTTGAGCTCCAGGTCTCCCAAGCTGGGCGATATAACTCCGTTCGATTCCTGAGCCGGTGCTACCTGAATACTGTTTCCGGCCACGGAAAGATCCAGCATTACGCTTTGATTCGTTCTGGAGTTGGTTCCGGTGATTTGGTCGAGTTGAAATTGAGCTCCGGCTCCAACTGGATTTACAAGCTCTAATGTGGCCGTAGTTTGATCCAATGTCAAGAACCCTGAAACCAGCTTCGATAAACCGATGAGTTCGGTTTGCTCAGGACCGACGGCTACGGTATCCTCACCCAGATTACCCAAAGCATAGTCAATGATCAATTCAGAAAGGGCCAATTCTACTGTTAAACTGTCTTCCAGTGATAATTCGATGATCAGCCCGGTAGAGTCGATTCGACCAAGAATAATGTGGTAGAAAGTGTTAAAAAGGTCGTGATTCTTTCCCGTGAGGTCCATCTCAATTCCTGTGAAATCGTAGGTATTCACAACGGTAGAAACACTACCATTTGGGGCAACTGGTATGGCTTCGGCAAAGGAGAATGGTATTCCATTTAAGTCGGATTCGGGAATTATGTATTCAAATTCGACACTGTCGTTAATGGTTGACGAAATTGTCATTTGTATTTCGCCAGAGCGCATTCTACCATAGGTGAGTTCTAACCCTTCTGACCCTTCCAGAAAAACCTCAGATGTGTCATTAATGATGTTTTGCTCTGGCCAAATAGTCGTAGCACTGAAGGGTTTAAGGTCCCGAATGGTCAGTGTTATCGAAAGTGCATTTGAAGTATCGATGAGCACACTTTGTCCATTGGACCCTGGGCTTGAAAGGCCGTATATTTCGACCAAGAGGTCGCTGTCGATCGTTTTTCCCGCCAAAGAAGTCGTGCTTGTAACCGTAGCTCCGGCGGCAATATAATCGAGCGTATCCTGGATGAGCACTTGCCCCGAAAGATTGTTAATGATACCAAAGCCAAAGTCTTCCACATCTATAGGAAGGCCGTTTTGAATCTTCATCTCCAGCACTCCATCTACTAAGGAGATCGACTCAAAGTAATCACTTGCATCAATGGGAGCACTAGTTCCAAGCACCCCGCCTAAGTAAGGTACCACCATGGTATTGCCGTTTTGGGCAATGATCAAGGCTCCTACGAATCCTGCGTTATTCGCTATTTGACCGAGGCTTATGCTTGCCGGAATTGCGATATCCTCAAGTTCCAAAGAATCGAGGCTCAAGTATTCGTAATGAGTGTATGAAAATGGGTCCATGATGTCAGAAAGCCCATAGGACGCCAGGGGAGTTCGATAGACGAAGATCAAAGAGGAATCACCTGCAATGGTCAAATTACTATCACCTGCAATATCGCCAAAATCGAGGTCGGAGGTCAGTATTGGAGCAAGTAGGTCAACATCCCAATCGGCAGTTTCGAGGTCGTTCCTACACGAACTGAGAATGACGAGAAGTAGAAGTGAGAATCGAAGTAGTAGCTTCATGATGTGCGAAAGTACAAAATGGTCGTATATAGTTACTACGTTCAAAATGAAGGTAAAGTCAGGAATAAAAATCGGAAATTACTAAATTCACCCCAGGTCATGAGACGAAGTATCCCGGTTAGAAAACCATGAGAAAACTAATGTTTGCAGCCGCCGCGCTGCTGATCTTGCATTCCTGTAAGCAGGATCAACTTGATTTAAATCAAGAGATATCGCTGTCCCCGGCGGTGATAGTTCCTATTGCTACGCTGAATATGAATCTCGAGGATTGGGCCGGAGACGGCATCGAAACCGATTCCACAGGGGCATTGAAAGTCGTCTTTTCCGACACATCCATCATCGATCCTATTTGTAGTGGGTGACTACATT
Source organism: Flavobacteriales bacterium (assembly GCA_021296215.1). NCBI lineage: Bacteria > Pseudomonadati > Bacteroidota > Flavobacteriia > Flavobacteriales > Flavobacteriales bacterium. Next base: position 6,708 of record JAGWBA010000078.1, on the reverse strand, counting down.
GATATTCCCGACGGTGAGGGATACGATGATGCTTATTTTCCGTTGTTAAACCCTGAGATCGGTGGTTTTACCGTTTCGGGATCATCTTCATTGGATATGGTTTCAATGAATTTCCCACCTTCAGACAGGGCGGCTCTGTTAGCGGCTGATGGTACCACAGCATCTTTTCCGGCGGTGGCCAACAGCTCGGGAGGTAATGGTTACAATTTGAGTATTCCAACCAATTTCGTCAGTGCCGACGCTTCGACGGTGACCTTTAATTTGAGCATAACGAATAATTGGCCAGTCGATCTGAACAATGTCGTTGTGAACATCGTAAGTGCTGGAAATACCCTAGCCGGTTTTACGTTCCCGACCGTTGCTTCAGGTGGAACTGGATTCGGAACGTTCACGGTGCCATCCTCGATGGATAATAGTTTCGAAGTAGACATCGTTTCGCTATCAACACCCGGTGCGAGTTTCGTTCCTATTGACCTTTCGGATGAGCTCGATTGGTCGCTCGAAGTTGAGGACCTTTTCGTATTCCAAAGAATGGGAGATGTAATCCAACAAACGTTGCTTGATAGTACGGCTGAAGTAGATTTCCAATTTGCCAATGGTGAGGAAATTTTGATCCTCGAGCTTTTTGACGGGGATCTCGAGTACAACCTCACGAGCACAATGGAGCGACCAACGGAGATCGTGGTACAATTCCTTGGTAGTTTTGATGTCAACGGGGATCCTCTAGAAGCCGTAATTCCTATTGCCGTAAATCAACCAAATACCGGATCCATCGATTTGAGCGGGGCGGAATTAAGAATGGACCAAGACCCCAGTCAGCCGCACAACAGACTTAGTCTGGGATTCCAGTTTAGGGGCGCAGCTTCTGACGGATCTGTGGTTAACATCGACACTTCTCAAACCGTTGAAGGAACCCTACTCTTCAATAATATGGAGTTCGAGTATATCGAAGGTTACTTCGGCGCTATAGAGGAGGACCTAAGCGGTACAAATGTTGAACTGAATATCGACTTCTTGGATCAGTTCACGGGAGACTTCCAAATCAACGACCCCATCGTTAAACTGATCACCACCAATGGAGTAGGAGCACCAATAAGAACGAATTTTGATATGGTCGGAATCAGTGCTTCGGGGAACTCCGTTCCGCTCAATATGCCGCCGTCAGATATTGTCTATCCGACCCTGGGGCAGGCTGGACAGAACATCGAAGGAGAGATCGTCATCGACAAGAACAATAGTAATGTCGTTGATTTTTTGTCCAATATTCCCGAGTCGATCGAAATTGATGGTACGGTTGATATTAATCCCGACGGTAATACGGGGAATAACTTCATTTTCAGGGAGTCCCTGTTGAAAGTTGGTCTTGAGGTCGATATTGGGCTGAACATCAGCGCCAACAACTTAGTCGTAGAGGATACGATCAATGCTACATTCTCAATCGATGAAGATTCTGGGCTGAATCCGGAAACAGTCACGCTGTATATAAATGTCGATAACGGCATTGGATTGGATGCGGTCGTTTCTCTCATCATGGAAGATGAAAATGGAGTAGCGATTGACTCTGTTCAAACACAGCTGCTCGAGGCCGCCCAGGTGGACGGCGATGGGTATGTCATTGCAAATACCTTTCGAGAGAATATAGTCGAGCTAGACGAAGCTCAAACAGATGCTTTTTTCAGTTCAGAGCGAATTTTGGTTCGAACCTCACTGAGTACCCCTCAAAACGGGAATCAGAACTACGTCATGCGAACAACGGACAATATGGCGATCTATTTGGCTATCGAATCAAAAGTTAAAATCCTGATCAATGAAAACTAAGAACATCAAACTCACAGGGTTGGCGATGATTACAGGATTGATCACGATGGCTCAACCAAACCAGACATGAACGAATTTTTACTCGGTTCCTCAATCAACCTTGATCAATCCGGCGCTAAGACCGGATGCGGAGGTAACTGTAGGATTACCAGGCATCTCAAGTGCAGGAGCCTTTTTTAATCAATCACTTTTCAGCCTGTCGCTGTTCGATAAGGACTCGGATTTTCAAACGGAGTTTGAAGGTCAAGTAGATGATTTGACGGTTGATGATTACATCCAAACAAGTGTCGATTATGACTTGCTGTTCGTTGGTTTTGGACTTGGCGAAACGGGGTACCTAACATTTGGCGCTTCGTACCGTATGGCCCAAGCCGGAAAAATAGCCCCGGACTTGTTTAAGTTTTTGGCATATGGAAATGCACCGTATGTCGGGACTACCTTGGATTGGTCGCCAACCGAAATACAAGGACACCACTATGCCTTTTATCATATTGGGTATAGCCATGCGTTCCTCGAAGAGCGTCTCCGCGTAGGTGCACGGGTGAAATTCATCAGCGGTTTAGGTGCCATTCAAACGGAGATTGATCAACTCAGTGTGTTGACAGAAACCTCAAGCCCGAACCCATACGTCGTGACCTTGATGGCTGGAGGAGCCATTAACATGGCGGGAATTCCAGACGACGATTTCTCCGCGGGTGATTTGGTGCGAAGTGGATACAACTTTTTCAAACTCAGGGGTAGGGCTCGATTTCGGTGCACAGTACTTCATTAACGACGAATGGAGCGTTACCGCGAGTATTCAGGATTTGGGCAACATCAATTGGTCTGAAACCGCTGAGAATTATGTTGTTCAGTCACGGAGTATAAACGTGACTGGAATAACCCAAGACCTATTCAATGAAGAAGATACCACAGGATTTGGCGATAAGTTGTCGAGCTACTTCGATTCTATCGGAGAGTTGTTGAACCCGGACACCACCTTTAATTCGTTTTCGACTTCATTGAATCGCAAGATCAATTTAGGAGTACAATGGAGGTTCCATCCAAAACACGAGGTCGGGCTGCAGTACTACAATGAAAATGCATTCGGAATCGGCATTCAGGCCTTTGGGGTTTCATACTACGGTGACCTAACCAATTGGTTTCAAGTTAAAGCACAGTACACCGCCTACAACCAAGGGTTCAATAACTTTGGTGTAGGTTTTGCTCTAGGGAGAACCTTCCAATGGCACTTTATGGCCGACTATATAGAGGGCCTCACCAATATTCAAAACGTTCAGGAATTTAACTTCAGAACTGGTTTCTCGCTCAATTTCGGATCTATATCCAACCCGAGAGTAAAGGAGCCGGTCGAATCACCGGTAGAAACTCCTATGCAGAACACTCCGGCCGAAGAATCACCTGAAGGTAACCCAGAAGGCGGATCAGAAGGTGGAGGCGGGGGTCTCGTTTACTACTACGACTGATCTCAGTAACCGTATTTGTTCTTCCAGCACTCCTGCAGAAATGTACGGAGCGCTTGTTCTCTGGTATTGTCGCCGGGCTCGTAAAAGGCGGTACCGCTCAGTTCGTCCGGAAGGAACTCCTGCTCGGCAAAGTTCCCGGAATGATCGTGACTATATTTGTATCCCTTACCGTAATCGAGATCCTTCATTAAACTAGTGGGAGCATTCCGTAAATGAAGAGGGACCGACAGGTTGCCGCTTTTTCCTACTTCTTCTTGAGCACGGCCTACGGCCAGATACGCTGCATTGCTCTTCGGAGAACTCGCTAGGTAGGTAACGCACTGAGCGAGTACGATTCGCGATTCCGGGTATCCAATAGTACTCACGGCCTGAAAGGTGCTATTCGCGATCACCAAAGCGGTCGGATTCGCATTTCCGATGTCTTCAGACGCTAAAATGATTAATCGGCGAGCGATGAACTTCAAGTCCTCACCCCCTTCAATCATTCGGGCCAGCCAATAAACTCCGGCATTGGGGTCCGATCCTCGAATGCTTTTGATGAATGCCGAGATGATATCGTAGTGTTGTTCTCCCGACTTGTCGTACATGGCGAGCTTTTCTTGGCTCTGGCCCAAAACGAATTCATTGGTTATCTCTATGGTGCTTCCTTCGGCTGAAACGACCACCAGCTCCAATGTGTTCAGTAATTTTCGCGCATCACCTCCTGATATTCTCAGTAGGGCTTCATCTTCGATCAAACGCACATCGTGCTGCCTTAGCCAAGAGTCCTTTTTAATGGCTCTGTCCAAAAGTTTGCGGAGTTCCTCGGCTGTGAACGGCTTTAACGTATATACTTGACAGCGCGACAAGAGCGCGGGAATCACTTCAAAGCTCGGGTTTTCAGTAGTTGCACCTACCAGAGTAATCACTCCTTTTTCCACTGCTCCAAGGAGCGAATCTTGTTGTGATTTACTGAACCGATGGATCTCGTCGATGAATACGATCGGGCGTCCTTTGTTGAACATACCGCCCTCACCGGCTTTTTTGATCACCTCGCGTACGTCTTTAACTCCTGCCGAAATGGCACTTAACCTGTAAAATGGTCGGTCGAGCTGCTGAGCGATGATCTCGGCCAAGGTGGTTTTACCGACCCCCGGCGGACCCCACAAAATGAAACTGGCAATGTTGCCTGAGCGTATCATTTTCCGTAGAACGCCGTCTGGGCCTACGAGTGCCGACTGACCCATGTATTCATCGAGGTTGGCCGGACGCATTCTTTCGGCCAGTGGGGACTCTGGACTTTGCACGGTTTTTGATACTGCACTCATGCCGGCCAAAATAGCCATTAATTCCTACTTTAACGACATGTCTGAACCTTCAAAATCAAAGATCGAACGTCCTGGACTAGTACATATTTTACCTCCGTTTTATTTGATGCTCGCGGCATGGGTCGCCTTTTATTTAGAATGGAGGTCAGGGCGGTCGTGGAGTACGTGGGGGCTATTTCCACGGACCTTGGAAGGCTTGGTCGGGGTGATCACCATGCCCTTTTTACATGCCGATATGGTTCACCTGATCAACAACTCGGTACCTTTGATCGTCCTGGGGTCGGTATTGAGATACTTCTATAAGAGTTTATTCTGGCTGGTGGTATTTACAAGTTGGCTCATTACTGGGCTCATAACTTGGGGAATAGCCAGAGAAGCGTATCACATTGGGGCTTCGGGACTCGTGTACGCGCTTGCGAGTTTTTTATTTTTCTCTGGAGCCTTCAGAAAGCACAGGCCACTAATGGCCGTTTCGTTTTTTGTGGTCTTTGTTTACGGGAGTATGGTTTGGGGTGTTTTACCAATAGAACCAACGGTTAGCTGGGAAGGGCATTTAAGTGGAGCCATTGCCGGGTTGTTCACTGCGGTCGCATACAGACACATCGGGCCGCAGGCCCCAAGAAAAGAAATAGAGGTGATTACAGAACCCACGAACCGCGAGATCTTTCTGGAAGAGCAAGCGATGCGATATCCGAGTCCGGAGGCGTATGGGCGTAAGTACTGGGAGGAGCACGCGCATCAGACACAACCTTTGAGGATCGTATATCAGTTTCAGCAACAGAAAATAAAAGAGGCTCCTCCTCTGGAGGAGCCCAGCGCATCTGAATCAATGGAGGGTCGCGATTAAATCCCTTCCAGTATGCCTACTATGCGTTGTTTTTGCTGATCGGGAGCAAGGTCATGAGCCTTGGTATAGTATTTCTGGGCCTTCTTTTTATCTCCCATGTTGAGGTAGCATTCGGCCAAGCTATCCCAAACATTCCAGCTTTCTTTATGCTCCTTCGTGTTTTGTAGAAAGATATCGAGAGCGCGGTCCTGCTTACCCAGTCCCATGAGCTGGTAACCATAGGTGTTCATCTGAGCCTCATTGGCCATGGCCAGAGCTTCCCTTTCGTTTCTGGCGGCGGACTCCGAATCGCCCATTTTTTCTTGAATCAAGGCTAGAGTTGCCAGATTTGCGAACTGCTTGTTCATAGCTACCGAACGCTCAGCCATGGTTTTTGCTCGTTCGAGATTCTGACCTTTTTGGAGGTAGAAGTTGGCGTATTGATTCAATGCTTGCCAGTTGAATCCGGCCAGACCTGTCAATTGATCTTGGAAGTCAGCTTCCATGGTGGCCGCAAGATCGACTTCGATCGGTATGGGCACCGTAGCATTGTCCCACATCAAGGCCAGTGTTACGTTATCGGCTCCTCGGTCGAGCACGACATAGCTCAACCATTCGGCATGACCATGCTTTTGTGGAGTTACGGTGATCCGAGCCGCATCCTGAGATTCGTCGTAAAAGTAACTTCCCCAGGCCTCGTGATCTTCGTTCAAAATGATGGTCCAATCGTTTTCGGTCGGAATCATATGCAGGCCATAGGTTCCGGGCATAACTTTTTTACCACCGACCATGACCTCCGTAGAAAAAGAGATCGTAGTGTTTTCATTAGCTCCGGCACGCCAGATTTGATCGTAGGGGACGATGTTTCCCCAGATCTCTCGATCCTGAACCGAGGGGGAGGAATAGTGAACCTCAACGGTCGTGACACCAACGGTAGTGGTGAGGCTCGCGGGCGGACTCACACGCGGGAATACCAATGGTTGTCCCTGACCGAAAAGCACAGCGGAGGACAATAGCATGAGCGCGATCGCGCTCAATGGTTTTGTAAAAACATTCATTTCATAACAGATTTAGTGAAACATCTTTTGTTGTAGCGATTTAGCACCTTTGCGTGCCGATGTTTCCTCTGCCAGTGGGTTTGGGAAACTCTAATATAAGCAAAAAAGGTGCTGTATTGAATCGCAAGTGAACGTGCGATTTTCTACATATAAACTCACACCCGTCCAAAACGTTTTTTGACGCACTAAACACCTGTTGAAAGTCAGGAGTTTAGCTCTTTCACTACCCCAAT
>JAGWBA010000077.1 GCA_021296215.1 Flavobacteriales bacterium | reverse complement strand
ATAGACTGATTTGCTCAAAAAAAATCTTCACAGAAATTAGTAAAATCAACCACTTCTCAACTCATAAATGAAAAAGCCGGCTCAAGTTAAAATCGAGACGGCTTCACTTCTAGGGTGGCTAATGGGGTTCGAACCCATGACCTCTGGAACCACAATCCAGCGCTCTAACCGACTGAGCTATAGCCACCATTTTTCAGGACGGTAAATATATAAAATTAGGAGAGATTCGACAGTTAGCCCGGTGTAAAAAATGACCTTAAAAATCCCAAACGAGCCTAAATTGGTTCCACCCGGCATTCCGGCGTATTCCTCGATAGCGGGCTTCGCGATGTAAGGCGGAAAGGGCCCATCCAATAGCAGTTCCTAGGGCTGCACCGGCGATCACATCGGTCGGAAAGTGCTGTCCGCTCTCTACTCGCATGTAGCCCACGGCACCTGCAGCACCAAAAGTTCCCGCTAAGACTACCTATCTTAACGGATCATCGGGATGCAGGTCCATATACGTTGTGCTCATAAAACTCGCCGCTCCGAAGGCTAGAGCCGTATGGTTATTGACGAAGGAGCGCATGGCGTCGCGGGCGATCCGATCATCCAAGGGTACTTCATTATTGTACACATATGGCCGTGCCCGCTCGGTCCAGCCTTTGATAGCAGTTGTGACTAAGGCCGTAGACACTAATACTTCACCGTACATGAATAAGTAGGTTCCACCTTGGTCCCGAAACTCTTCGCTAGCCAGCGACGCAAAAGGAAGTATTAGTAACCCACCGAGCACATAGTCGCTGTTCTTGGCCATCTGCGGATTCCAATTATCAATTGCGCCACGATCGATGGTGTACAGCTCAGGAGCTGGCAAATCAAATACTAGGTACCATTCATATGGCTGTACTTCCTGATATTGAGGGAGTCCGGTCGCTAGAATAATAAGATTTGCAGAAGCAATAGTCGCCTCTCGTTGCCAAGTCAACTTGAAATTGATTTGGCCAAGAGCAGCTTGGCCTATCAGAATAGTCGTTAATAGGCATAGGGCCGTCTTTTTCATCGTTCAATGATGAGACGCTGGTTTCTGACTTTGCCCGATTGCTCAATAGAGAGTAGGTAAAGTCCTGAAGGCCAATGGCTCACCGAGATGGTTTCTGAGGAAGAAGGTAAGAAAACTTTATCAAATAGTAATCTACCTGCCTGGTCGAACACGCGGATCTGCATTTCGGCGAATTGCTGAGACTGTATGTGCACTTCATCGGAACTCGGGTTTGGCCATACGTTGACGTTTTTAAGCGTGGCAGATTCCTCAAGCCCAATGGTAGCGTACTGATCAAAGAACAGAATAGCTCCGAAAGTGGCCAGCGGTGCACAACCTCCATGACTTTGGTTGGGGTCTACTTGGACGGCCTCAACATCCGCGGCTCCATTGGCATTCATTGCGCTGTCGGCAAAAAGGGCATTTATGTAGCTCACTTGTTCATCGGCGTCGCAGTAGTACATCCGAGTTGGGACCGTTGCGTTAAAATTCCAAACATCATTGTCAGCCAGGGCAACATTTAAGCAATGAGCAGGATCATTTTCAATGGCTGTTACAATAGAATCTTGAAATAATTCGTGCGGGTAGTTGTTTCCCGCGTTTATCGACAGTTGCGTCAGAAGTTGAATATTCAAGTTGGTCAAATTGATAGTGCCATTATAAAATTGTTGAGCCAGAGTGGCGTAGGGAGCTTTGAAGATCTCGTCCAATGAATTATACAGATTCCCGTATACCTCTTGATAGCCCATGATGACGTACGGAATAAAGGCAACTGTTCCATAGTCGACATCGGCTAAAACAACCTCCTTCATGACCTTTGAAATGGAGTAGGGGCCCGACATATGTCCACAGGCCGTTAAGTTGAAATCATTCATGTATTGATTCTCTATGAGCTTCTGGGTGGCCATACCTGCGTGTCCTCCTTGCGAATAACCGCTTATAAAGAGTTGATTCTCGAAAGGAATACCGTTGTTGTTCAGGTAAGTACGACTTGCAAATAAGAGATCTACAGAAGCCTGTCCTTGTGTTTGAGCATGTACATAGGGGTGAAATCCGCGAGATTCTCCCATTCCTAAATAGTCGGGAGCCGCAACGATATATCCTTGGCTCGAAAAGGCCAGTGACAAGTACGTTCCACCTTGAAGATTTGAAGGCACATCTTGTTTACTGTTGGTGGTTCCATGGTTGTAATTCAGCAAAGGATACGACAAACTTGGATCATCCGGAATACAGAGCAATCCCGAAGCGGTGTCCGTAACGCCATCTGATCCTAGGGTGGTGTATAGTATCTTGTAGGCCGTAACACCGTACGGTACCGAAATTCCGACTTGGCTCGAAATGTTGGCCGCCGTGTATTGAGCTATTTGAGTCGCGGATACGAGCGTCTGGCCATAGGCCGCAGAAATAAAAACAGAAAGGAGAAGGGTGTAAATGATCTTTTTCATCGTGTAAAATTAGGTACGGGAATGTAGTAAATACCTGCGAAATCAGCTTTAGCCGTGCTTTTTTTGATGTTCGATCCTGGAAATTTGCCACGAAGCGATGCACAGAATGATCAAGGCGGCGATGGAGATGAATAGGAAATAAGGGATATCGATCACAAACGCGGCTGTAATGCCTACCCAGCCGGTATAGAAGAAGAGGTATGAGGCGCGACGGTGTGTTCGTTTCCGGACGCCGGGGTCTTCGAGGGTATAGGAATTTCGGACTCCGGCGAAATCGTTTGGCTTGATCTCCTTCATGTAGTTGCCCGGCAGGAGCATGAGTAAGAATAATCCGCCTCCGATCCAGCGCTCTATGTTAGGAGCGTCGTGAGGAGCTGCTGAGGTGACCATGAAAACCGCGATTCCACTGAGTAGAATAGCGGTTGCAAAACGAGTGGCCTGTAAAATTCGCAGCGTTGATGGTGCTTTTTGTTCATCGGGGATCATTCCGGGGACAGCAAACATGAAGAGGTTGAGCATTAGGTTGATACCGGGTAATATGAGGTAGTAGGCAAAATTCTTTTCGGCGAATCCGTCCGCTCCTCCCTTTAAGTTGTAGTGCGTTACGATGGTATCGGGAAGATTTGGGAATTGGTATACTGCAAAGGCAATTGGGAACGCGATAATCGCGAGCATAATCAGTTCGAAATAGAGGTTAGTTCGTTTCATTGTTTTTGGGTCAATTGAATTAGCCACTGTAGAATTTCGTCCATAACGGTAGTGTTCAAGGAGTAAAAGACGTACTGTCCCTTCTTCTCCTGATAAACGAGTTTAGCTCGTTTTAGTAGATCGAGGTGATGTGAAATACTGGGTTTTGTCATATCGAAAGCCTCAGCTATTTCGCCGGCGCTCAAGTCTCTTTCCTTCAACATGTCGAGGATCTGTCGCCGTGTAGGATCGTTAAGTGCTTTGAAAATAGATTGCATATTTCGAAGTTAAGAAAATTAGATAATTATCTAATAATAAATTCAAAGCAAACCCCTCCGAAGAGGGGTAATGCCAATTATATCAATCTTCCGGTATCTCGGAAACGAAGTTAGCCTTGTATGAATTGAAGTCGGGATTCTCCTTATAGGTATCCGTAGCGAACCATTTCAGGATAGGCTCAATATCCTTGGCGCCGTACGCCCCTTGAACTCCGGTAAGGTAGTTCAGCTCTTCGTCCATGTACACGATGGTAGGGTAGGCGATACGACCGTTAACGGGCGCAATAGCACGCGTAAAATCGTGTGTTCCGTTGCGACGACTTACGTTGGCCGGATTAAATTGCTTGTTCACGTATACGTTGCCTTTGAATTCAACGGTGTCGTTTCCTTCGGCGTTGAACTTTACGGCGTAGTAGTTTTCGTTCACATAAGTCACGATGAATGGATGAACGAAGGTCGTACTAGCCATACGCTTACACGGACCACACCAATTCGTATACACATCGATCATGATTTTCTTGGGTTTCTTCTTGGAAAGCGCAACGGCTTCTTCAACCGAGACCCAATTGATCTTCTCTTCCTTGGGCGTTAAGGCGCTGAAAGTGAAGGATGCGACCATTAAAAAGGTGAGTGCTAGGATATACTTCTTCATATGTGATTCTATTTTACGCAAATATCGGAATCGTCTGATTCACGAACTGTAATCAAACAGACAAAAGTTAAACTACTCCGTGCATCAATTTATTGAGCGGTTTACGCAGAAGGATAATCAATATGGCGAACCCTACCAAGACATATCCGATGTTTCCGAATATACTCGTGTATTGTTCCAACTGAGCTCCCAAGTCGGCGACTTCGCCACCGCTTCCACCTTCTTCGATACCTGTCATTGCCGCGATCTTACCCGCTACGAAGTTCGCGATCGCAAAGCTGAGGAACCAACCGCCCATGGCCGTTCCGGCGATATTCTTTGGCGCTAGTTTAGTTACCATGGACAAGCCAATAGGAGACACGAAGAGTTCACCCGTGGTGTGCAACATGTAAAGGAGTACCAAGGTCAACAGGGGTACTTTATAATCCTCTGCAAAATTCACGGCGACCAAGGTGACCAAGAATCCGGCTCCCAACTGAAGGGTACCGAAGGCAAATTTTAGCGGAATACTCGGGTTTCGCCCTATTTCAGATAGCTTGATCCACATTACCGAGAAGATGGATCCGAAGGTGACAATGAAGAAGGGATTGAAGAACTGAGTCATCGAAGCCGGCATGAGCCATCCAAAGACCATACGGTCGACGTTACGGTCGGCATAGAGGGTAAGTGAGGTTCCGGCTTGCTCAAAACAAGCCCAAAACGTGATGTTGATCAACATGAAGATAACGAGAGCGATCATTCGATCACGCCATACTTTTCCGTCCTTTGCTCCTGTAGATATCAGGTTGTATGCCACATAAGCAAATAGAGCCAAAAGAAGGTAATCCATGATTTGGTTCTGATAAATTAGGAAGAAGCAGAGGGGAATTGCCGCCACCGATCCTATGGTGATTAAAGCGACATTGCTCAATCCGGCAATGCTCTTTTTGCGTCCCGCTTCAGGGATATCAACACCCGGTGCGTGGCCGTACTTTTCGCGACCGCTCCAGAAAATGACCCCCCCCAGGAGCATACCAATACCGGCCAATCCAAATCCGTAATGGAAACCATAGGTTTCGCCGACATAGGCCACCACTGTCGTAGCTAAGAATGCTCCGACATTGATACCGATGTAAAAGATCGTAAAACCCGAGTCGCGCCGTGGATCGCCATCTTCGTACAGCTTACCTACAATGGTCGAGATATTGGCTTTGAAGTAACCGTTTCCGATGATAATACCGCCCATACCGGCCAGCAACCAAAATTCACTGGCATCGACGATGATCAGGAATTCTCCGATCGACATCAAAATGGCTCCCAGAATAATGGCGTATCGATATCCCAAGAACTTATCGGCCATACGACCTCCCAAAACAGGGGCGGCGTACACCAAGGCCGTGTAAGCTCCGTAGATCAGCGAAGCATCGGCATCGCCTTTCATCAGGGACTTAACCAGATAGAGGATCAAGAGGGCTCTCATTCCATAGTAACAGAACCGCTCCCACATCTCGGACATAAACAGTATCCACAATCCGTTAGGGTGACCTTGTTTTACTTGTACATCAGACATTAGCTTTCTTTTAGATTAGGTTTTCAGCTTAGAGGTTTTCCAAAATGAAGTTGGTCATTTTAGTATAGAGATGATTACGGGTATCTCCCCCGTATATGCCATGATTCTTGTCAGGATAAACGAACAGTTCGAATTGCACGTTGGCCGAAACCAATGCGCGAATCATTTCCATGGTATTCTGATAATGGACGTTGTCGTCGGCCGAACCGTGTACGAGCAAGTACGATCCCTTGATCTTTTCAACGTGGTTGATGGGCGAGTTGTCGTCGTAGCCCTCGGCATTTTCTTGGGGCGTGCGCATATAACGCTCTGTATATATGGTGTCGTAGTATCTCCAATTGGTCACGGGCGCCACCGCGATGCCTATTTTAAAGACATCCGCTCCTTTTGAAACGCCCAAGCTGGCCATATAGCCACCGTAACTCCAACCCCAAATTCCGATGCGTTCGCCATCCACGTAATCAAGTCCGGCCAGGTACTTGGCCCCTTCGATCTGATCGGCGATCTCATACTTTCCGAGTTGCTGATACGTCACGGTCCTGAAGTCGCGCCCCCGATGTCCGGTACCGCGGTTGTCGATACTTACCACGATATACCCTTGTTGGTTTAGCATGTGGTACCACATCTGATTACTACCGCCCCAACTGTTCGTAACCGTTTGGGACCCCGGGCCGCCATAAACGTACATCAGCACAGGGTATTCCTTGGAGCTGTCGAAGTCCGCAGGCTTCATCATCCAGCCGTTGAGGCTGATACCTTCACTCGTTTCGAATGTGAAGAACTCCTTGGTTCCCAACGCATAACTATCGAGGGTCCGGCGCAGTTCGCTGTTGTCCACGATGGTGCGAACGTGCTTTCCATCGGCCTCGTGCAAGCCATACGTTGCCGGCGAATTCGCATCACTGTGGGTCAAAATGAAGTATTTGTTCCCAGTACTAAAATTGGCGGAATTGCTGCCTACGGCAGGATTAAGGACTTTCAAACCTTTGCCGTTCAATTTTACTCGGCACACCTCGGTGTTGTAGGGCTCGGACATCGAGCTCTGGAAATACAGGTAGCCCGATTTATCGTCATAGCCGTAGAAATTAGTTACATCCCATTGACCCGAAGTGATCTGACGCTTGAGAGAGCCGTCCGCCTTGTAGTGGTAAATGTGGTTGAAGCCATCCTGCTCGCTCGTCCAAATGAAGCTGTTGTCCTTTAAGAAAGTGAGGTTATCCGAGATCTCGATGTAGGCCTCGGCCTTTTCAGTCATTAGGGTAGTGGAGCTTCCGTCGGTCGGATTCACAACGCGGAGTTCCAACTCGTTCTGAAGGCGGTTCATCACCATTACACAGAGGGCTGCTTCGCTGTTGGTCCACTTGATTCGCGGTACGTAAAAATCGCCTGCTCGACCGAGGTCTGCATCGACGATGTTTCCGCTGGCAAGGTCGTAGATCTTGATCTCTACTTTGGAGTTCGCTTCGCCGGCTTTTGGATATTTAAAGGTGTAGTTTTCCGGGTAGAGCTGTTCGTTGAACATGTCCATATCCATCATAGGCACCTCGCTCTCATCGAAGCGGTAGTAGGCGATCTTGTTTCCGTCGGGCGACCAGAAGAAGGCCTTGTCAAAGGCAAACTCTTCTTCGTAAACCCAATCCGTTCCGCCGTTCAGCACTTTGTTCCATTCGCCGTTGAAGGTGATCTGTTTTTCTTCCGAAGACTCCAGATCCTTTACAAACAAGTTGTTATTACGTACGAACGCCACCTTGGCTCCGTTTGGACTAAAAGTGGCGAACATTTGTTTGCCGTTGCTCAACGGGGCCGATTCTTTGGTGGCCCGATCAAAAATATAGTTGACTTCACGCGTGCTGTATCGATACACGCCCTCTACTTCGGTGGCGATCATCATTTGCTTTTCGTCGTCGCTGAAGCTGTACGACTGTATCGAGGCTCCGTCGATGTGGGCGTCGGTTACCAAGGTATCGACCACCTCGCCTGATGCGTTACTGTACTGAAGCACCATTACACCTTCCGATCCGTACTTGAGTGCCGTGTAGTGCTCACCGTCGTTCATGGACCTCAAGCCGTAAACCACATCCCAGCTGAAGGTCCCTTTTTTCCAGATGTCTTCAATGGTGATTTCTTGTGCGCCAACACATACCGACGTCAATACAGCGACTGTTGCAAACCATTTACGCATAGTTTCTTTTTCTAATTGAGTAGTATTCTATGGCCCTACGGGCCGAAGTTCAAGGCCGACTAATTTAGTAATTTTGGGGAGTAACACATATTCTATGCCATACAGCGCCATCACGCCCGAACGCATTAATGAGCTAAGGGATTTACTGGGAGCCGATTACGTTAAAACCGACGAAGAAACACGCGAAGAACACGGCCGCGATTATACTGAGGATCTACAGTATACACCTGAGGTGGTCGTTTTTCCGGGGAATACCGAAGAGGTAAGCCTTTTACTGAAGTGGTGCAATGCACTCCGCATCCCCATCGCGCCGCGAGGCGCAGGAACCGGCCTTAGCGGAGGGGCGTTACCCGTAGAACGAGGTATAAGCCTCAGTATGAAGCGCTTCAACAGGATCATTGAGATCGATGAGCGAAATCTTCAGGCGACCGCGGAGCCGGGTGTGATCAATCAGGTGTTTCAGGAAGCCGTCCAGGAAAAAGGGCTTTTTTATCCGCCCGACCCCGCCAGTAAGGGGAGTTGTAGTTTGGGCGGAAATTGGGCCGAGAACGCGGGTGGACCCAAAGCTGTGAAGTACGGGGTTACCAACGAGTATCTCTTGAATATGGAGGTAGTATTACCCAGCGGGGAGGTCATTTGGACCGGTGCCAATGTGCTCAAGAATGCCACGGGATACAACCTAACTCAACTGATCGCCGGAAGTGAGGGAACACTTGGCGTTATAACCAAAGGAGTGGTGAAGCTCCGTCCGTTTCCGCGAGAGAATCGTTTGATCTTGGTGCATTTTAAGTCGGCTGAAAAGGCGTGTGAAGCCGCGAGCGCCGTATTTAGAGCGGGGCTGGTTCCGAGCGCGATGGAATTCATGGAGCGCGATGCTATTCAGCTTACCTTAAATACGGTTGATGATGCCCCGGACCTTTTGGGCCCCGACGACGAAGCCCATTTGCTTATAGAAGTTGACGGCAACGACCCGGATGTCCTTTTCGGGGAGTTGGAGCAGATCGTGAGCGTGGTGAGTGAATTCGAGGCCGGAGAAATTCACTTCGCAGAAAGTGCCGCTGAAAAGGACCGACTTTGGATGATCCGTCGAAAAATAGGAGAGGCCGTAAAAGCGCACTCCATTTATAAGGAAGAAGATACGGTGGTGCCTCGAGCAGAGTTGCCAAAGCTGTTAAAAGGGGTTAAGGACGTCGGCAAGCACTACGGATTCAAGAGCGTATGTTACGGTCATGCGGGAGATGGAAACCTCCATGTTAACATTCTGAAAGGTGATTTATCTGAGAAGCAATGGAAGCAGGAAATACCTTTGGCTATCTCTGAGATCTTCATGCTTTGCTTTAGTTTAGGAGGAACCATCAGCGGCGAGCACGGTATTGGGCTAGTACAAAAGGAATACATGGACATTGTTTTCGACGAAGCCAATTTGGCGCTTCAGAAAAGCATAAAGGATCTCTTTGATCCGAATGCAATATTGAATCCCGGAAAGATATTTCCGTGACCGGAAGAGTGATTTTTAATGTCGAATGACTTGATGTACGTACAGGAAAACGTTATGTTTGACCTGCCTTTTTATGTTTAGTGTTTCTGTCTGGTGCTAATAAGGAAAGCGAAACGTTAGGAGTATAGGTTCGAATTTCCGCGCGAATCGGAGGAGTCTGACCGCGCCGCCAGAATAAGAGCGGTCGCCATGTGCGGCCGCTTTTTTTATTAGGGTAAGTACCGGTACTCGAAGATTTCAAAGATCAAATGAGGTACTCCGCCCACCACTTCCGTATTGATCACATGTTCGGATAGGCGAACCAGAAAATGCCTGTCTCCGGCCGGAAAAGCAACATTCCATTTCTCCAAGGAAAGAGGGGCTTTGAGGTCTGGTGGTAAATTCTCGCCTTCGAACCGAATGTGAATTTGCCGTTCAGGGCTCCAAGCAGGGATGAAGGTGAAAGGTAAGTTCTCGTATTCGTTCCAGTTGTAATCTATGCTTATTCGTCTCTTTGCCTTGAAAGGATTGAGTTCTACGACGTACCTCAATTCAAAGAATTCAATGACCTCCAGGCGCTTCAGTTCGTTTCTCGTATCTAACCGGGTTGCGACACGCCCGATAGCAGAGCCTGTTTCTGCAACGTATACCCGGCCTGTACTATCGACTTCGAGCTCAATTTTGAGAGCGGTATTTTTCAATATGGTATCAACAGTTTCCCCTGTTTTAACGATTAAGGGTGTGGGGCTTAGTTTGTGGGGATCTAAAACTACCCATTCGCGATCGTCGGGAGCGCTTAAGTTATACTGGTCAGAAAAGGAGTGTTGCTGCTATTGATATCCCAAGAACAGTGAGCCTGCCAAAGCAATACCAAAAATGATCAGGAAGGCGGGTCCCTTTATTTTAAATTGACCGGCTTGCGCTTCGTTATCAGATGAGCTACTGAGAACAGATTCGCGAAACGATGAATGAAATAGTAGACCTGGGATCAGCGCTGCGGCCAATATGAGTAAGGCGATCACGATAATGTAAGCGAGCATTCCCTTAAGTATTTAGGGAAAGTTACTGATTCCGGTCAGTTTAAAACCAACTCGTGAACGAAATATACCGTCATCAACAGGCAAGCACCGAGCTTGAGTCCGGTTCCGAGCAAGAATCCCATGAGTGAACCGAGACCCGATTTCAGGGCTTTGTTGAAGTCATTGGCGTTGATCATGAGTTCGGCGATCACGGCACCGAGGAAGGGTCCTACGATAATGCCAATAGGAGGAAAAAAGAAAACACCCACGATCAGCCCAATCATGGATCCGCGTTGGCCCGATTTACTGCCGCCGAATTTCTTCGTGCCCCAAACGGGGACAAAGTAATCGAGAGCGGTGACGATCGCGGCAATAGCCCCCATTAGAACCAGAAAGGTGGTCGAGAACTCCACCCAAGAGGTCCAGTGCAATAGGAGAAGGCCTACGAAGCTGATGGGCGGACCGGGTAGTACGGGCAAAACCGCACCCAATATGCCTACCAGCATCAATATTCCTCCTAATATGGCTAGGAACCAATCCATTAATCGCGCAGTTTACTGAGTAGTCGCAAGAATTCGAGGTACAACCAAACCAAGGTAACTAATAGTCCGAAGGCAGAGTACCACTCCATATACTTTGGTGCGCGAGCTTCTGCGGCTTTATCGATAAAGTCGAAATCCAAGATCAGGTTGAGAGCTGCAACGACCACTACGAGCAGACTAAAGCCGATACCTACCCATCCGCTGTTATGAGGTAACGAAAACGTAGAGCCGAATAGACTCATGATCCAGCTCAGCATGTAAATGAAGAAGATTCCACCCGTCGCTGCCACGATACCCCAACGCATTTTATCCGTAACACGGATCCAACCGCTGCGGTAGGCCAGCAGTAAAGTGAGAAAGGTTCCGAAAGTAAGGGCCACCGCCTGCAAAACGATTCCATCGTATAAACTCGCATACATGGCCGAAACAGCACCCAAAAACAGTCCTTCGAGCACGGCGTAAATGGGAGCAGTGATGTTCGAGGACTGAGGTCTGAAGATCGTGATCAGCGCTACGACGAATCCCCCGATAGCGCCTCCCCACATTAAAATGGGATTTACCTGACCCGTTCCCAATGTTTGCGTCCAGGTAATTACGGCTGAAGCAAGTGCCAATGCCAGTAGTATGAAGCTTTTATTTACCGCACCGGCCACGGTCATAGGCTCATGCGCCACGGTCGCTTTTTCTGCGTATAACCCTTGAATGATCTTTTCATTCATTGCAGGGTTCGATGATTTTTGGATCAATGCCATATTCTTTGAATTCTTAATTTTTAATTCTTAATGAAGCCTAAAGGTAGTTCTTAGGCCATAAGCCATTGGCCTTGTTCGTTTGGATGGAGCCAATTTTAGATGGGAGTGTTCACTAAAGTGTGTCATTGGTTAAAAATCTATCTTCAAAATAGTCACATAAATCCCTGCGGACATT
>JAGWBA010000076.1 GCA_021296215.1 Flavobacteriales bacterium | reverse complement strand
CAAGAATCTATCTTTAATCAAACCCAATTATTAACTAACAAAACCGCATTGTTGGTCTGAAATATGGGGAGTATTACATCTTTTCGTTTTTAATGGAAACAAATGCCATATTTGTGGGATGCGGAAGGGGGTATTACTCGTAGCCTTGTTTGGGGCGATCAACTTATACGGACAGAAGTACAATGAAATCGGTATAACCATAGGCCTCTCAGGTATGGCGGGCGATTTTAATGATCCTTGGGGAAATGTTGCTGCTGCATTGTATGAACTCCGCCCCAACATTGGCGTAGAGTACCGTCACTATTTCTCGCCCCGCCACAATATGTATACGGCGTTTAGAATGGTTCACGTGCATACACATGACGCCAATTACGGAAAGCCCGATGGTTATAAATTGAATGGGAATATCAGCTCCTTGGAACTCAGGTACGAATTGAACCTCAGGAGATACACTAGGAGCACGAATTCCATAAGAACGCAGGTAGATTCAGATTGGTGGACTCCCTATATAGGAGTGGGAGTCTCGGCCATATACTTTAATCCGAATGTTCAGTTGAGAGGGAATGATCCGTTTCCCGGATACGACAACAGTGTTGGTTTTTCCGGAGATGTTCAAATTGCATTGGGAATTAAATTCGATCTACCTCGTGGATTAGGCATGGCCCTTGAATTCAGTGAGCATTCGACATTCACAGACAGGCTCGACGCGTACACTCAAGGAGAGTTAAACGATTGGTTTTATCAGCTCAACCTGAGCATCTGCATGTTGTTGATTAAAAAAGGATATTATTAATGGCCGAAGTCTATGATGTGGTAATTAGCGGCGGAGGTCCGGCAGGAACGAGTGCTGCAATTGGGCTAAAGAATTCTGGACTGAAGGTTCTACTCCTCGAAAAACATGTATTCCCCCGTGATAAAATTTGCGGTGACGCATTGAGTCCGGACGTATGGCGTCAATTACTTCAACTTCAGGTGCCGATTGATGAGATTCGCTCCTTTACGGAAAAGATACCTTCCTATGGTGCAAGGGTGAGCAGCCCTTCTGGAGACCTGGTGGAATTCGAATTCCCGGATATGGAAGAAGACTTGGCTCCAGGGTATATTTCCGAGCGCTTCAGGTTCGATCATTACATGTGGAAAATGGCTGCAGACTCCAATGTTGTGGATGCTCGAGATGGAGTAACCGTTAAAGGAGCTCACTGGAATGGAAAAAGATGGAAAGTCGAGACCTCACGTGGTGCATTTGAATCTCGAATGCTCTTTATAGCGGATGGAGCTCAAAGTATACTGGCCAAGCAAATGGGGCAGCTCGTAGTCGAGCGCGAGCATTATTGCGCAGGACTTCGTCAATACTGGCATGGGGTACAAGGGTTTCACGAAAAGGGGTTCATTGAGCTTCACTTTGAAAAGGAAATCATTCCAGGGTACTTCTGGATGTTTCCCTTGCCGAACGGAAATGCAAACGTTGGTATCGGAATGCTGTCGAGTAAAATTGCCGAGAAAAAAGTTGATCTCAAGAAGCATATGCATCGACTTATTCACGAGCATCCGGACTTTGCTCCTAGATTCAAAGATGCCGAACCACTTGAAAAAGTAAAGGGCTGGGGCTTGCCCATCGGCTCTAAAAAGAGAGTTATTTCGGGAGATCATTTCGTTCTCCTGGGTGATGCGGCCTCAGTCATCGATCCGGCAACGGGAGAGGGCATCGGTAATTCCATTCGGACAGGACGCGTAGCGGCGGCGGTCGTCCCCGAATTACTCAAAGCCCGAAAAACCTCGGCCAAAGACCTCAAAGCGTACGATGAGGAGGTCTACCGGCGAATGTGGAGTGAGTTAAAGTGGAGCAGAGCTTTGCAGAATATGCTTAAATATCCCGGCATAATAAACTACACCGTGCGTAAATCCAATAGGAATGAAACCGTCCGTAAGATAATATCCGGATCGCTGACCGAGATCGAACTGAGAAAGAATATTTACAACCCACTTTTTTACTTGAAACTGCTGTTGAATTGATGAAGAGGCATTTTACGGCCATACTGTTATCGATGTCGTTTTCGGCAGTTCACGCTCAAGAAAGCTCGGCTTATGTTGATTCCGCCCAATCCGCTTTCAATGTTGAGCGACTCGAGGAAGCCTTGGAATTTCTAGAACGAGTTTCTCACGAAGACCGCGATATCGGGTATTTTTACCTCCAAGGATCGATCTACCGGAGGCTAGGTCGATTTGATCGAGCATGGAAAAGCTGTGACGTATTGCTCCGGCTCGATTCGAATTACGTACCCGGAATAGTGCTCTCTGCCGAAGTTGCCGGCCAAGTCGATCGCGATACAACAGCCCTTTTACTTTGGCAGAAATTTGTCCGTCGATATCCAAATTCATCACGTTACCACCGGCAATATGCGAATACGGCTTTACAATTGGGCGTGTTACCCTTGGCAGTTTACAATTTCGAACAAGCCGTCTCATTGAATCCATACGATATTGCTTCTTTGGCTCAAGTAGTGGAACTATACGAAGGACTTCAAAATTTCGTGCGGGCCGATAGCCTCATTCGAGTTGCAATGCGGGTTCAGCCCGATCGCCAAGAGCTGTACCTGTTGGGCGCGCGAGTGGCCTACCGAGCCGAAAAATATTGGGAGGTTCTACCTTACCTCCGCCATGTCGATACCGCCGGATCGTTGAATGCCACGTGGAATGAGATCTATGGAATCAGCTTGTACCGATCACATTACAACGATGAGTCCATAGACGTGCTCAAAAGACTACACCCCAACGACGCCGAAGAGGGACCTACTTACGTACTCGCCATGGCCTATTACCGAACCGAAGAGTACGACTCGGCGGCGCACTACTTCTTGAAGGCAGCTGACCTCGGTACGTCAAAGGACTTGTCCGTGTACTTTGAGTTCGCCGGCCGAAGCCAACAG
Source organism: Flavobacteriales bacterium (assembly GCA_021296215.1). Classification (NCBI taxonomy): domain Bacteria; kingdom Pseudomonadati; phylum Bacteroidota; class Flavobacteriia; order Flavobacteriales; species Flavobacteriales bacterium. The sequence goes on along the minus strand of JAGWBA010000076.1, from coordinate 8,967 downwards.
GCCGCGGGCCAGCCTCTAAACGCGGTGGAGTCGTACAAGGAATCCTATCATTACGATACCGAGGCCCCCGTTTTTACCTACCTGATCGCACGTGCATACGATGAAGCAGGTAACCGCGAACTAGCCGCCGATTACTATAAGAGCTACATCGAACGCGAAACGGATCACGAAAGTGATTACTACCTCTTTGCCGTCGACAGGCTAACCGAATGGCGCGGGGAAGATTTCTTCCACGGAAAATAATTTGCCACACGTGTAATTTTTCGTGGCCTCCGCTCGACTAATGGGCCGAACACTTATTTAAATTGCCATGAAACGGAAACACTTAACGCTTTTCTCCCTGCTCTTATTTCTGATTTTTTCGGCCTACGGCCAGATGCGGATAGCTCCGTCTTCAGCCATGACCGTGGATGGCGGTCAAGAACAAGGGGTCTTCTGGAAGATCGATAAAGAGGGGATGGAACAACCGGCTTACTTGTTCGGCACCTACCACCTCCTTAATGAAGGGTTTTTAAACGAATGGCCCGGTGTGCACCGTGCCTTTGAGGCAAGTGACGAAGTCGTTGTAGAAATGGTCATCGATAGCTCGGCCTTGGGACAGGCCATGATGATGGGTATGATGACCGACCAAACCTTGGAGGCTCTGCTCGATTCATCCGAATTCCACATGCTGGACGATGAGACTCAACAGTCTCTCGGAATGTCCTTGAGTCAGCTGAATCAAATGAAGCCTATCGTCGTATCTCTACTCTTAACCTTGTCGTACAATCAAGCGCAGTTTCCTGAATTGGCCAGTATTCCCGGTTTGCCTATGGATGCTTATTTCGGTTTTGAAGGTGAGAAGGCCGGAAAGGAAGTCCGGGGATTGGAAACACTTCTCGAACAAAGTGAACTGCTCTATAATTACGGTACGCCCGAAGAGCAAGCCGATGATTTGGTAGAGATGGTTCGCGAAAAAGAAGAGGCTATTCAGCTCACCAAAGATATCTTAGTCGCATATCGAGACAATGATTTTCAAGTGCTGCAAGAGCTGGGCGAGGATTCGGCCGACTGGGGCGGTATGGAAGAATTGCTCGACAAACGCAATGAGCGTTGGTTGAAGCTATTACCCGGGATCCTCGAAGAGGGAAAGGTGTTCATTGCTGTCGGAGCCTTGCATTTGACGGGGTCAAAAGGACTTGTTCATGAACTTCGCGAGATGGGATACACCGTTGAACCGGCTGAATTAAAATGATCGAAAGCTCCGAGTTCGAGAGGTTGATCGACCAAAACAAAGGTCCGGTGTACAAGGTCATTAGGTTGTACGTGGATCTCGATGAAGATGTGGCAGACCTTTATCAGGAAGTGCTGATCCAAGCATGGAAGTCTTTCGGATCGTTCAAGGGCGCGAGCAAATTCAGCACGTGGTTGTATCGCGTGGCCCTCAATACCGTGCTTACTTACCGCTGCAAGGAAGACCGCCGAACGGAAACACGACCGATCGATGAAGGGACGCATCGTGCCGTTGAGGCAGAAAACAGCGAACAAAAGGAACTCTTATGGCATGCGATCAGGGAACTCGATGAACTTGATAGGGCGGTGGTGACCCTGCATTTCGACGGATACGATTATGGGGAAATTAGCGCGATCACTGGGCTTTCGGCATCGAATGTTAGGGTGCGCTTGCATCGAATCAAAAAGAGAATCACGAAAAAATTAAGGTTGTGGTTGAAGAATTAAACAATGGCGCTGAAGGATTCCGTGACCGTTCGGATGAAGATTTGCAGGCGTTGTGGCAGGGCATTTCGGCCGAAAAGGAAAAAGGCACGGAAAAAAGGCCATCGAATCATCGCTCCAAGCACCCGCTATTACAGGTGAAACGCCAGCTCGGATTTAAGGTCATTTACTTTGTCTTGGGAATTGGGATCCTGGTGGCGATGAAGCTGGTCTCTCAAAACCCAACGAGTCGATCGCTATTCGATATCGTGATCGGAACCTTCATCATCTGTGGCTTTTATTTATATGTGGTTTGGCGGCGCTTGCCCGGGAGGGTAGAGGTAGGAGCCAATCTGAAGGAGTCCATGACCCGCGCCTACAAGACCACGCGTCGTGCATTGCGGATCGAAGAAGGAGTGGGGCTCTTTTTATATCCGCTCGGGGCAGCGGCCGGAATGTTGTGGGGGCGCGAATACAGAGACCCCAATTTCGTTGCTGACCCCGTAATGGACTGGAAAACCTTGCTGATCGTGATAGTGGTCATAACTCCCTTGGCACATTTTGCAGCAGTTTGGATGAATAAGGTTGCCTTTGGGAAATATTTAAAACATCTGAAAGAACTAATCGCGCAGTTCGACAACTAAGGCCTGACAGGCGGCCTTGGGCGAACCTTAAATTTTGAATTAAATCGGGATAATTTAAAATTTAGGCAAGTCTAAAAGAATATGTAGCTTTGCGTAATATTGGATTGTTGAAGTCGCGTGAGGTGGCGTTCTCAATATTTTGACGTAAAGGCGGGGAATGATTAGGCAGATTCTAATTCTACTTTTTTGGCTTCCTTCATTGGTGCTCGGTCAGAAACTCTCTGGAGTTGTTAGGGATTCGGACGGATCCGTTGTAGGTGCAACGGTATTGCTGAACGGCCATGAGGGTATGGTTACGAATGAAACAGGTGAATTCGTGTTCATCGAATTGAAGACGGGAAGGCACGAGCTTAAAGTTCAATTCATAGGATACCGTACTTTGTCCAAGACCCTGGAATTAGGAGAGCGGGATATACACCTTGAACTTGAACTCGTTCCCGATCGATTGGGATTGTCCGAAGTGACCATATCAGCGGACCGTAGTGAAATAGAGCGTTACGAGTCAATTGTGATCGTAAGGGCCATCGACGATCGCATTTTTGATCAGACCTCCAGTGTTAGCATGGCCGAGGGTCTTTCATTCTCTCCCGGATTACGGCTCGAGACCAATTGCCAAAACTGTGGATTCACACAGCTGCGTATGAACGGCTTGGATGGAGCCTACTCACAAATCCTCATCGATAATCGTCCAATTTTTAGTTCGTTGGCCGGGGTTTATGGCCTTGAACTCATTCCGAGTCAAATGATCGATCGCATCGAGGTACTTCGCGGAGGTGGGTCGGCCATGTACGGTGGCAACGCCATTGCGGGAACGGTCAATATCTTGACCAAGGAACCGGTTCAACCGTCCTTTGAGATAGGGGTTCAACAGGCTTTGGTAAACGGTGAAGCTTCTGACCGGTCGATTACCTTTAACGGAAGTATTTTGAGTGAGGACCTTAAAAAAGGCCTTACGCTATACGGGCTAAAACGAGATCGCGAAGCCTGGGATGCCAACAGTGATGAACTCACGGAAATGGTAGAACTCAAGAACATTTCGGTCGGTTTCAATGCTTTTATTCGACCCGACGATCGATCGAAATGGAGTATGTCGGGTACCTTTGTCAATGAGTATAGAAGAGGGGGAGGGCAACTCGAACGTTCACCACACCAAGCGAACTTATCTGAAGAGTTGCAGCACGATATCTTCAATGCACAGGTATCCTACGAAAGGTATTTGAACGACCGAAATAAAGTCTCTGCGTACTTCAGTGGTCAAACCGTTTCGCGTGACAGTTACTACGGTAGTGGCGGTCGCATTCTGGAGCCTGGAGATTCATTGAACAACGACGACCTCCTGGCACTTAATGCATACGGATCGAGCCGAGATATCACCGCCATAAGTGGAGTTCAATGGAATTGGAATGATCAAGAGAAATGGGCTATTTCGGCAGGATCCGAATTTCAGTTCAATCGCGTTGATGATATCCAACCTGCGTACCAAAGAGAGCTCGATCAAGTAGTACGCGCTTGGGGCACGTATGCGCAAGCCGATTTCGCGTTGAGTGGGCGGTGGTCGTTTTCATTGGGTGGACGGCTCGATTGGGTCAGGATCCGGGCGCAATACGCATGGCCGAACTTAAGGGATGTCAATGATCAGGGCCTTCCGGTATTTGTGCCACGAGCGTCAGTTAAATACAACCTGAGTGAATCGTGGCGTATCCGGGGTTCTTTTGCCCAGGGTTATCGAGCACCTCAAGCGTTTAATGAAGACCTGCATATCGAAGTCGTCGGTGGCGAAGCCGTGTTCAATCGGCTCGATCCCAATCTGCGACCCGAAACATCGAACAGTTACAACCTATCCCTACAGTGGGCGCCTTACACAACAGATATTCAGCTCGATGTGATCCTCGAAGGCTTCTATACGGGCCTGAACGATATTTTCTTTACAGGAGATCAACAACCTCTTTCGGATGGCGGATCGGTCCGAACGGTCCGAAACGGAAGCGGGGCGTCTGTCTTCGGTGGTAACATCGAATTCAATGGTGCTATTCAATCGGATTGGACTTGGCAATCCGGAATTACTATACAGGCCGCTCGCTATGATGAAGGCGAAACACTTTGGTCGCCCATGCCGATTACTGATGCGAATTCCGATAGCGTCACAATCACCTCCAAAATTTTAAGAACACCGAACGTCTATGGGTGCGGTACATTGAACTTCAACGGGTTCGATCACTGGTCCATTACCCTCTCGGCAGTGTATACAGGGCCAATGGATGTTCCGCATGTGCTTGACGGAGAAACCGGATTTACCACCATTAAGCGCACAGAATCATTCCTCGAACTGAACCCGAAGATCAAGTATCATATTGATGGGACTCACCACGAACACTTCGAATTCTACGTAGGGGTATTCAATCTGTTGAACAGCTTTCAATCGGATTTCGACAGCGGGGTCGATAGAGATGCCTGCTATGTCTATGGCCCATCTCGACCTATCACTTACTATGCTGGAATCAAGGTCGGACTAGAGTGATCAATCGTTCTTGGGGCGGTCTTGACTTTGGCCTTTAGGGCCATTCCCGCTTCCCCCTCCAGAGACTTTTCTTCGCTGGTTGCGATGTCGACCTCCACCTTTCCCGTTTCGATTGTTTCCTGCGCCTCCTCGGCGCCAATTGTTTCTCCCGCGGCCCCTCGATCCTCCGCCACTCGATTTACCCCAAGTGGGACTTTCACCAAACTCCTCCGGGGCAGGGTGCTTCTCCAAGTTGCGCTCGATCAACCGATCTATTTCATCAAAGCGATACATATCGGCCGGATTCACCAAGGTAATGGCAATTCCCTCTGTCTTGGCACGCGCTGTACGGCCAATTCTGTGCACGTAATCCGCAGCATCCGACGGCACGTCGTAGTTCACGACCAAATCGATATCCTTGATGTCGATCCCACGACTCAGTACATCGGTAGCCACTAACACCCGAGTTCGGCGCGACCTAAATCGCGACAATACCGCCTCGCGTTCACTCTGCTCAAAATCCGAAGAAATGCCATCGACCTGGTAATCCTTATGTCTCAAAGATCGAATGATCGAATTCACTTTCTTCTTGGTGCTACTGAACACCAAAATGCTTTCGTATTCAGGATGCTCGCGAATGATCTTGCGTAGGAGGGGAGATTTCTGCTCGTCAAATACGCGGTATATACGTTGCTCTACATTTTCACTTGGTTTGGCAATGGCGATGGAGATCTCCTCCGGTTCATTGAGTAGCTCGCGTGCCAGTTTTCTGATCTTGGGCGGAAAAGTAGCACTGAACAAAAGGTTTTGACGCTTTTCCGGAAGGAAACTCACGATCTTCATAATATCGTCGTGAAAGCCCATGTCGAGCATTCTGTCGGCTTCATCCAAGATTAAATGACGCACGTGACCAAACTTCACATGCCCTTGCTGAAGGTGAGATATCAGCTTGCCCGGAGTGGCTACGATCACATGAGTACCATTGGTCAAAGCCTCCTTTTGCTGATCCCACTCGCGCCCATCACCTCCTCCATACACAGCGGCCGAATGAACACCGATGAAGTAGGAGAATCCCTGAATTTCTTGATTTATCTGAACGGCAAGCTCCCGCGTTGGAACCACGATCAAAGTTGTCGTATGCTGACTCGGGTTTTCGGCCAGTTCATCCAAAATGGGCAATAAAAATGCAGCTGTTTTTCCTGTTCCCGTTTGTGCACAGGCGAGCACATCTTTCCGGTTCATAATGGCCGGGATGGCCTGCTCCTGAATCGGAGTCGCTTCCACGAAATTCATATAACTGATAGCCTCTATCAGCCCATCGTGCAAGCCTAATTCCTTAAATGTCATATATGTACTTTCTTCAAGGTAAAGGTAAGTTATTCCGAACATACCCATAAGCCCCTTGTTATTTAACCGTGGAAAGATCGGAATCACCAAAATGGATGAGGTTAAGTTTACAACTCGCAGCAGCATACAATCTGATGTGGGGCCTTTGGGTTGGACTCTTTCCCTATCATTTCTTTGAGATTTGCCATTTAGAGCTTCCTAATTACCCCATGATATGGCAAGGAATGGGAATGGTCATTGGAGTTTACGGTCTGGGTTATTGGTGGGCCAGCTACGATCCCATTCGGCATTGGCCTATTGTTGCCGTCGGTTTCCTCGGAAAAATACTAGGTCCAGCCGGATTTCTTTTCAATTATTCGATCGGTATTGCTCCAGGGGCTTTTGGTTATACTTTGATAACCAACGACCTATTGTGGTGGATTCCCTTTGGAGCTATCTTGTGGCATGTGCACAAAAAGACGAAATGGAAACTGGCCGATTAAATTTCTGGAGCGTAAGAGCTCTAATGGCTTTCTACATGGTGGCCGGAGTTAACCATTTCGTCATGCCCGGATTCTACCTTGCATAAATTCCACCTTACGTGCCATTTCCAAAGGGTATCAACATCCTCTCCGGAGCATTGGAGATCGCATTCGCTCTTTGCTTGTTGGAGCCCAAGCTGCGCAAAAAGGCGGGCTTCGGCATTATTGCTCTTTTATTGGCTTTCATCCCGGCTCACGTGTATTTCATACAAATGAACTCCTGCGTGCCAGATGATCTATGTGTTCCACCTGCGGTGGTATGGCTACGTCTCGTTCTTGTGCACCCCCCGCTTACCGTTTGGGCTATTTTGGCAACTCGAAATGCTTAAGACTTCAAAGCCTTACTATAGGCAGTCTTGTAATACTCGAGCAACACACCCCAATCGAAATTCTCACTGAAATTCTCGAGCTTGTTACGTTGGAGCATACGATACCTCGCAGTCGACTTTACGAATTGAAGTAAGGAATTCGCCAAATCCTTCACCTCTTGTGCTTCGGACCTCTTGCGGCGCTTCAAAACAAAAATGCCGTCCTCTTGCTGTGCTTCGGGCATTTTGTCGATGTAAACTCCAAAACCACTGAGGTCAGAAGTTACGGTCGGAATCCCACGTGCGACACATTCCAGTGGCGTATACCCCCAGGGCTCGTAGTAGCTCGGGAAAATTCCCAAATGACAGCCCCGAACGAATTGGCCGTAGTCGAGACCAAAGAGCGGATTCGTACTGCTGATGAAATCGGGGTGATATACCATTTTCACCTTGTCGAGCGGACTGTTGACCAATTGCTCGTCGCGCATGAAATTCAGGATCTCGTCATCAGTGTCGTTGACCAAATTGTGGGTAACGATGATAGGCCACTGATCGGTTTTCCAGCTTTGTATGGTCCTCCTATAGCGAAGTTTCCAATAGTCGTCGATAAGGTCGTTCAGATTTGGTAAGCGATGACCCTCAGTCGATTGAGCGGCCACATAAAAGAGTTTCTTACCAATTTGCTGTTGTATCGATTCGCAGTTGCTCCGGATCTCTTGCATTACTCCTCTGCTTTCCAGTACATCCGGATTAATACTCCAAGTAGGCCTATTCGTGATGAAGAACATAACGACGGTCTTGTTGACCTTTTCTTTCTTCATCATCTCATTCAAGAGCTTCAAGGCCTTCAAGGTGATGTCGTACCCCTTGTTTCGATACTCATAACGACCTGACGTAAAGAAGTAAAGCGTGTTGTCAAGATCGAAGGGGTAACTCCTGAAGAAATGCCCGATCACGAATTCATGGATCTTCTCCTTGTACCTTTCGTGACGATTCTGAACTTCGTGAAAAGCAGCGTACCGCGTTATATTGAGGCCGTTCGGGGTAACGAAATCAGGCTTTTTGCCGAGCAAATGTTCACATTCTTTACCGGTCACCTCAGAGACCGTCGTAAAACTGTCGGCCTTTTCCGCACAGCATCGCTCTATCTGTGTCATGGCCAACACCCCGTATTTTTTGGCCTTCGCTTTCCAATCGTACTTCGACATTACGTCGTAAAACTTGGGGTCGTTCATGGCCAATACCCGACCCAGCATGGTAGCATGGGTGGTGAAAACCGTACTTACGGGTAAATTTTCTTCTTTGATGTCCAAGATCGGGATCGATGACATCCACTCGTGAAAATGAGCGATGATCGGACGGCTTTCCTTCACGACTTCCTTGCTCAAAATCCTGAAAAACGTGTGATTCACGTCGGACCACAGGATCATATCGTTTAAGAGATCGTGATCCGGATTAACATCGATTCCATGAACTTGGTGCATACGTCTATGCAGGGCATCGCAACGGTTGAATACATTTTGCAAATTGAGGAGAACCACCTTCGGACGACCCGTAACTAGCCATCTTCCGTATTGGACCTCATATCCCATGCCGCGCATCTTTTCCACGGTCTTGCCGATCGGATCCCTGAGGTCCGTTATCTCCTCAAACTCTGCTTGAATATCAGGGTTCGCATTGGGCCCTAGCAAGCAATAGTCATCGCCCCATTCTTCAATAGCCGCAGGTACCTTTGATCGTATTACGGTGTAGATGCCACCAACTTGATTGCATACCTCCCAGGCGCATTCGACCACGAGAGGAGAATTCTTCGTCTTTGCCATATGCCGAATTTACGGCATACAGGGGTATAAAAAAACACCGAAGACAAGCTCCGGTGCACACCCGTCCAAAACGTTTTTTGCCGCACTAAACACCTGTTGAAAGTCAGGAGTTTAGCTCTTTCACTACCCCAA
>JAGWBA010000075.1 GCA_021296215.1 Flavobacteriales bacterium | reverse complement strand
GATGGATTTAGCGTCTTCGATCATTTGCAACTTTTACAGCAGCGCATTCAATTGCAATATGGTGTACAGGCGAGTCAAGAATCTTTGGAGGAGCACTTATTCCAGTGCTATTTGATAGCCATTCCACAAGTCGTTGATACATGCTTTGATTGGCGCATATGTCTTGATGAATTGAATATCATTACACAAGAAGACTTTCTTCCATTAATAGAGGCGATTGGAGCTGAGCCCCTTCCTGTTCCTCGAATCTGGGATCTGGAGGACCCGCCCTTAGATCAATTCTGGAATACAATTCCCGGTCCATATTTTATTCAGTATGAATTTGTCGATGGTGGTAATGGGGAAGTAGATTTAGTGATTTCTTTCCGGGGATATGGCTATCCGAGGGAACCAATGTCTTCCTATACAATAGATTATGAGGATGATCATCAATTTATGGAAACATTCGGATTCCATTATGATCCTGGAATGTCACAGAATGATTTGAATAAAATATTGAACCTTCTAAACAATGAAAAAGGTGTAGTAGAATGGATTCAGATTATGGAATTGACATGGCATGGTGGCTGCTTGGAATATCCTATTGGCGAAGGAGTCATCATGGTAAATAATGAAGAGGTGTACTTTACAGTTGAAAGCGATTGCTTCTTCGATTATTGCTTTCCCGATGAAGTGCCTCGTAACTTTCGAGATGTCGGGTGAAGAATTCACGGATTCCGGGATAGGTAAGCTCGGCGATCACGTCGAACAATTCCTCGTCCTTAAATGCTCTTTCGGCTCCGTATCGCTGTTGAAGGTCTTTGATCAGCTCTTGAATACCATAGCTTCCATCGCTCCACTCAAGGCGTTCCAAGTCCAGGCACATTCCAATAAGCGCACCCTTTTGATATACGTTGCCATATTCACTTTCGTAAACGTCCAAGCAATGAGCACTCATCGTCGTAAAAGGGATCTTGTCGTCGTAATGGTTGGTGCTTTCTAACATTTTTTCTTGCATGGTAGCGAGAAACTCTTCGGGGGTAATAAGGCCCGCCTTTACCTGCATGTGATGCGCTGAGTACTCAGTAACTCCTTCGTAAAGCCAAAGGTGCTCGGACATCTGTGGATCGATCCGGTTGTAATTGTGGATCTCTTCGGAGTGAATGGTCAAAGGGGTTACGATATGAAAGAACTCATGCGCAGTAATATTTCTCAATTCCTGTCCGATGATCGAATCGGGCAGTTCGGGTAAGCTAAATACCGTTGAATAGCTCTGTTCCAAAGCTCCGATTCCGCCCGAGTTCGTTGGACCTTCCCACAGGTAGATCAGTTGAGCATATCGATCGACAGGCAGTTCTCCTCCAAGGTATTCAGCAGCGGCACTAAACAAGTCTTCGTTTCGGTTCATCACCTCTTTGGCCGACAATTGCTTGTTCGGTGAATAGACCATGACTTCGATGCGCGCATTGGCCACCTGTACCGAGGCTGTGTCCGGGGCTGAATACATGATGGGGGAATCGTGCATGGTGAAGTAGTCGCGAGCCGTGAAGCGGTCCAGTTTTGGACTGCGTTCCAAGACATCGAGTGCTGTAACGCCATAAAGATGGCCTGGATGCGCCACATTGATATCGTAGATTTGGTCTTCCATGCCTTTCAAATAGCCGATCATGGCAAAGAGGTTGAGCACGAAATTGGTATCGGCCTGAAAATTGGATCCGCCCGGCTCAAAAACCGTTTTTCCTACTTCGCCGTCAAATGTATCGTCGATGTAGTACTCGATGGTTCCGAGCGTTTGGGCCTTTTTGATGTTCCAACGGTTGTCGTCGATCTTGTTGATCGGCAGCTTGTTTCCGGCGGTGTCGTAAGCAACGAGGTCGCTTACAAAACGGCCAAAGTCGCTTACGTTGTAGGTGCCCGGTACGATCTTGGGCATTTGGAACTCGATCTCGTCGGCACTTACGGTTGGAGTAGAAAGGTGGACAAAGAGTCGGTCGTTCAATACCTCGCCGATATTGAGGGTGACCGAGTACTTGGATTCACCGGTTGAGGAACCAATCGCGCCGTAGGCGCCGAGAGTCAAGAAGCAAAGGAGTAGGAAAGTCGCTGATCTATTCATAACGAAGTGCATTGACCGGATTGGCCCGAGCTGCGCGCAGGCTGTGATAGCCAACGGTTGCAAAGGCCAGCGCGAAGGCGAATCCGGCTGAGATTAGGAGTATAAAAATTGAGAGTTCGATTCGATAGGCGAAATCTTGCAGCCAGTGCTGGAGGGCGACGTAGGCTACGGGCAGACTAATGATAACCGCTATGCCGACCAAGAGCATGAAGTCCCTGGAAATGAGGCGAATGATTTGGGTGACGGAAGCACCGAGGATCTTGCGGATGCCAATCTCTTTGATTCGTTGCTCGATGGTGAATGACGATAGGGCAAAGAGTCCGAGTGCGGCGATGAAGATGCTGATAAAGCTGAAGTAGCCGAATACGGTGAGCATTCGTTCTTCACTTCGATAAAGCGCATCGAATTCATCGTCTACGAACTGATAGTCGAATGGGTAACCGCCGCTCATGCCATCCCAGGTTCGTTCCACCGCGGCCATGGCGGCCGGCAAATCGTCTCCGTTGAGTTTTACGGCCAGCAGATTGCTATTTCCGGGGTTGAATCGGAACACCATCGGCTCAATAGGGTTGTGGAGCGATTGAAAGTGAAAATCCTCTACCACTCCAACCACGCGGCCGTCGTAGGCGGCTGAATCGTTAGCTAAGAGCCCCCATTGCATCCGTTTACCGAGTGCTTCGTCGTGCCACCCAAATCGTTCGGCGGCCGTTTCGTTGATGATGAAGGCTTGATTAGCGTCGGTTCCACCATCGCGCCGAAAGTTTCGCCCACTTAGCAAGTCGATTCTGTAAGTTTCTAAAAAATGCTCATCGATCGTCATGAATTTTATGCCGCGCTCTTTGAGTGCTCCGTCCTGTTCAATTCTAAAAAGTAGCTCGCCAACCGTACGGCCGGGGAAGTTGGTTGAGAGCGTGGCGTATTCGACCTGTGGCAGCTGTTCGAGCTCGGTGCGTAAAGAGGCACCTCGGTTTCGAACGGCCGTATCTCCGGGCATTTCGAGAACCAGGACCTGATCGCCTTCGAAACCAAGGTTTCGGTTTCGCATGTAGTCCATCTGTTGAAAGACTACGATCATCAGGAGAGAGAAAACGAATTGGACGACCACGAGTGTTTTTCTCAGCGCGCCAATTCGACCAAAGCTTGGCAGGTGCCCTTTGAGCACGCGAACCGGATCGAAGCGCGAAAGAACGAATGCCGGATAGGAGCCGCTCAGCAGTCCCACGGTAAGCCACAGGAGCAGGATAGAGAGTAATAGCTCACCGCGGAACAAGCTGCTGAACGAAAAATCTTTTCCGCTTAGACTGTTGAAAGTGGGGATCATCACCTCCACGAGTGCGAGTCCGACCAAGGAGGCCAGAAAAGCGACCAGCATACTTTCACCGAGAAATTGTCGGCGAATCTCTTTTTTATCGCCCCCGAGGGTTTTTCTGATGCCAACTTCCTTAGCTCTTTTGCCACTCTGAGCTAGAGAGAGATTAACGAAATTGATGCTGGCGATGATCACGATGAAGAGACCGACCACCCCAAAAATGTAGAGGTAGCTCAAATTACCCTTTGGATGGTCGTATTCGGCCGCAGTGTAAAAGTGTAATCCTTCGAGCGGTTTCAAGTCGTAAAAAGCGTCCTGTTCAAGGCCGTTCGACTCCTGAAACGGAACAATATATCGTTCTTTGAAATCGGCCATGATTCGGTCGATCTCGTGTTGCTCGATGGGTTGATGCGTCAGCAGATAGGTGTAGCTGATAAGCCAATACCAATCGCCGCTGGCCTGTTGAATGGATTGCTGTGGCCACGTGTTCAGCGATACCAATGCGTGGTAGTACATTTCAGTTTGAAGCGGTGGGTCTTCGGTAACTCCGGTTACCGTATAAACACTATTGTTCAGCCGGACCGTGGTGTCGAGTACCTCGTACGTACCGAACACCTTCTCGGCCATGGTGCGGGAGAGCACGACCGAATTGGGCTCGATCAATGCCGAGGCCGGGTCGCCTAAGATGAAGTCGAATGAGAAGATATCGAAAAAGGAAGAGTCGGCAAACCAGATATGCTCCTCCGTATAGATTCGGTCCTCTACGCGAACGGTGACTTCGTTGCCGGCCGAAACGATGCGCGAAAAAGTTTCGAACTCGGGGTAATCGCTCACCAATGTTGGCCCGAGTGCCATTGGACTCACCCCGGCATGGAGGACTTCGGTCATTTCGAGGTCGATATACCCTCTATAGATCCGTTCCTTTTTGACATGCATGTCTTCGTAACTGAGTTCATCGGTGATATAGAGCGCAATGAGCACCGCACAAGAAATACCCAAGCCCAATCCAAGGATGCTTACTCCCGCATATATGCGATTTCGAGTAAGTGAACGGACGGTAGTTTTAAAGTAATTTCTCCACATGATCTTACTCGTATTTCAAGGCCTTAACGGGGTCTAACCTATCAGGCCCGCAGGGCCTGAGAAACAATAGTTAGCAAGGCCACGGCAATGACAAAGGGCAAAAGGGTAAGATCGATGCGATACACGAATTCGCTTAACCACTGGCTCATATAGTAATATGAAATCGGAATAGCGATGATGTTCGCGATCAGCAACATCAACCAGAATTCTTTGCTCAAGACCACGAGTATTTCCATTACATTGGCCCCGAGCACTTTACGCACACCCGGTTCTTTGGTCTTTTGCTGTACGGTGTAGGCCGTTAAACCCAATAGCCCTAGGCAAGCGATAAGAATGGCCAACCAATTGAAGCTCGAAAGTACTTGGGCGAACTGCTCATCGTCGGTAAAAAGTTGATGGAACTCTTCATCGAAGAATTGATATTCAAATGGGTCTGATGGATTTACGGAATTCCATACCTCCCCGATCGCCGTTATAGTTTCCGAGGCCTGGTCTCCTTCGGGTTTCACGGCCACGGTTCCGCCCGCATTGGGCAGCGGTACCATCATGAGCGGCTCAATGGGGTAGCGCAATCCTACATAATGGAAGTTCTTGATCACCCCAACCACCGTGCGATCGCCATTTCCCATATTGATGGTCTTACCAACTGGGTCGTCCCAACCAATGGCTTCTACGGCTGCTTCATTGATCACTATGGCTTCCCGGGCATCCGTACTGTGTTCCCGGTCGAAGAATCTTCCGTCCACGAGATCCAGCCCAAGTACATTGGCGAATTCATATCCAACTCCGGTAATGCTGAATATACAGGTTTCTTCGCCGGTATATCCTTCCGGAGTAATGGAGGTTCTTCCATATCCCGTACCTGGCAGGGCATTCGTAAACGCCACTCCCCGTACGTTCTCGAGCTTGACCAATTCATCGCGCAGCGTTCCTGCATTTTGATAGGCGTCTCGCGAATTGAGGTTGAGGGTCAGGACATAGTCTTTGTCAAAACCCATGTCTTTTTCGTTCATGTAAACCACCTGCTGTCGAACGACGAGCATTCCGATGATGACCATAACCGAAACGGTGAACTGAAGTGTAACTAATATTCGTCGCAACCATTTACCCGAGGACAACGATCTAACATTTCCTTTGAGCGTGTGAACCGGGTCAAAGCGAGAAAGGACGAAAGCCGGGTAAAGGCCACTCAGTATTCCCAAACCCAGAATCAGAATAAGGCTATAGACCCAAAGTTGTTTGTGGGCGGCAAAGTAATTCACGAACCCAGTTGGAACGCTAATGCCGACGTATTTCCCGAACAGCTCGAGAATCGCCAAGGCCACCATGAATCCAAAGAATACGAGCAAGGTCGACTCGAGCAAGAATTGAACGACCGGTTGACCGCGTTGAGCACCGAGTACTTTGCGTACACCGATCTCACGCGCACGTTTTCCGCTGCGCGCCGTGCTGAGGTTCATGAAGTTGAAGGCTGCGATGAGCAGTAAGAATATCGCGACGAGCAAGAGATTGCGAATTTGACCAAAGTCGGTCTTTCGCGTATTGTGATTATCGAACAGTAGCTCTGTTGAATGCATGTGCGTTTTCAAGAGCGGTTGCATCGTGAGATCGAAGTTATCGCCTTCTGCACCGTAGTCGTTCTCACGGCCGATTTCCTTGAGATCTTCGAGCACACGCTCCCATTCCGATGCTTCCTGGAGTCGTATATATGTCGGTGCGGCAATGGACTGCCAGGTGGTGAGAAACTGCGCTGTATTCGTATCTATCGCCTCGGGTACTAAGCTCACCACCATATCGAAGTCGAGGTGGCTGTTGATAGGCGGATCTTTGAATACCCCTTGAATTTGGACCGGTTCGGCCGTGTGCGCGGCTTGAATTTGTTTTCCGACCGGGTCGTCATTGGGAAAGAGCTTCTCGGCAAGGGACGTTGAGACCAGAACCGTGTTGGGTTCTCTCAAAACAGATGATGAATTTCCCTGGGTCAGCGAAAAGTTGAAGAACTCAAAGAAATTGCTGTCGACAAAAGCAAAATTCTCGGCAAAGATCGACCTGTCGTCGTCGGTAGGAAGTAGATTTTGACCTTGTTGGATAAAACGTACCCGGGCCTCCACTCCGGTAACGCCGTTATAGGCGGCCGGACCAGCAGCCGGGGTGGTAATACCGACCGCGGAAGAACTCACCCCCAAGACGCGATCGATCGGCAATACCCGAAAAACGCGATCGGCACCCGGGTGAAAGCGATCGAAACTGTAGTGGTACCCGGCGTAGATAAAGATCGCCAGAGCTGCGGCCAAACCAATAGCTAAACCGAAGATGTTGATACTCGTAAAGCCAAGCTCTTTCCACAGGTGCCGAAAGGCCAATTTGATTCTACTCCCCAACATCACAAGATCTCTTCGGCGGTCTTCCCACTGTTTTCCGCGATCACCTCACCATCGAGCAAGCGAATGATGCGAGAAGCATAACCGGCATCGTGGGGCGAGTGCGTTACCATGACGATGGTGGTTCCGGCTTGACGGAGTTCGCTAAGCAAGTCCATGACTTCGTTACCATGGGCTGAGTCGAGATTTCCGGTAGGCTCATCGGCCAAAATGATCTTTGGATAGGCGATCAAAGCACGAGCCACGGCAACCCGCTGTTGTTGTCCGCCCGAAAGCTGCTGAGGGTAATGTTTGGCGCGGTGGCCAATACCCATTCGATCCATCATTCGATCAACGCGCTCTTTACGTTCTGCGGCCGGAGTCTTCAAATAGATCAATGGAAGTTCGATATTCTCGAACACGCTCAGTTCATCGATCAGGTTAAAGCTCTGAAACACGAATCCGATGTTATTCTTACGCACATTCGAACGCTGGCGCTCTCCAAGCTTGGTCATCTCCTGACCGTTAAAGGTGTAGGTCCCGGCATCGGGCGTATCGAGCAGTCCAAGCACGTTCAAAAAGGTCGATTTACCGCACCCGGATGGTCCCATGATGGCCACGAATTCGCCTTCTTCAATACCAACATTGATGGAGTTCAAGGCCGTCGTCTCGATCTCGTCGGTCCGATAGGTCTTCTTAAGGTTTTTGATGTCGATCAACATATTTCTAGTTCTTAGTTTTGAGTTCTTAGTTCTTAGTTCGTCAGGAGTGTAGAGTCTAAAGCATAAAGCTCTGGCTTGTGACTCTATACCTTAGACTTTTAGCTCTAAACCTTTTACTTCGCAACGCGAAACACCCTTGCCCAAGCCAACATCCTTTGCGCAGCAAAACAAACTCGCCGAAGGCGAATTTTTCTGTGCCTGCGGCACGATGCGCAACTCCCCCACCGCTTACTACTTGAACTCGAGGCGTTCAGCCTCTCCGTAGTTAGCATATGAGCTCGTCACAATTTGCTCACCCGGTTCCAAGCCGCTCAACACTTCGATATAGTCGGTATTTTGGCGACCCAGTTCCACATCGCGCCGCGAGGCGCTACTTTCATTATCCGGTACGAACACCCAATGACCGCCGGTGCTCCGGTAAAAACCACCGCGTTCCACCATGATGGCTTCTGTTTCGGTGCTTAGCGATAGGCGAATTTGCAGGGTTTGGCCGCGCCGGATACCTGAAGGCATGGAGTCGGGGAAGTTCATTTCGACCTGGAATTGTCCGTTCGAGACTTGCGGTAATACCTTGATTACCACGAGGTCGTGAGTTCGACCGCCAAAGGGGAAGGTACAGGTTTGACCCACGCGCACCCGGTTCAGGTAGTACTCGTCGATATTACACCGCACTAGGAATCCGTCAGTAACATCCACCTGACCCAAAGATTCACCCCGCTGTTTGGTTTCGCCGAGGTAATGATTAAAACCGGTCAGCTGTCCGTCGATCGGGGCCTTGATGGTCAGATTCTCCAAATTTTGACGAATGGCCTCTAGGTTGCGCTCCATGAGTTCGATACTCTGGTCTATGCGGAGCAATTGAGATTCCTGGATAGCCTCTTCCCTATCGATGTTCTGTTTTGTGAACGCCCTTTTTTGTCTGAGGTACTCACTATTGTTCAACGCAGCCTGAAACTGATTGTCGGCAATTACCTCGTCTTTATACAGGGTGCTGTCCATCCGAAACTGACGTTCGGCCACTTTTAACTGGTAGTCGATGTCGATCAACTGATCGTTGAGAGAGCGCTTGTTTTGCTCGATCGTTAGGCGAGTCGTTCGCAGATTGTTGATTTGCTCTATGATCTGCGTTTCGCGATTCATAAAGTCGAGCATCAAATTCGCGTTACTCAGGCGCATTAGCGGAGTGCCCCGTGTTACCATAGAACCGTCTTCAACGAATATCTCCTCCACATTACCACCCTCCGAAGCTGTGATGAAGATCGTTTTGAGGGGCTCTACATTTCCGCTGATCGGAATATTATCGAAGAACATACCCCTTTCAACGGTCGCAATGGAGGTCCTGTCGCGGTCTATACTAAGTGTTCTGTCATTGGTGCTGATGAATAGAAGGTAGACCAACAACAAGACCCCCGATGCGATACCGATGAAAAGTAAGATCCGCTTAAGCGGCCATTTTTTCTTTTGTATGACTCTATCCATGAGTGCTTTTTTCCTGTGAGCCAAAAGGCAAGTGCCGTGCCATGAAAAATCGTGCTCTGATTTTCAGCCGGTTACAATTTTTAACGCCCGTTTAACGCTTTTCGATTGTTCGTTTTCGTACACTTGACTGTTCAAATAAGGACACCACATGAAGAAAATCCCTGCTGAGGCCTTAATCGTCGACGACGATCCGGACGTATTAACATCATTGAAATTGTTCTTAAAGCAGCATCTGGAAACGGTGCATTGCGAGCAAGATTCGAGCCGATTGAACGAGTACCTGAACTCGGGTTCGGTCGATTTGATTTTACTCGACATGAACTTCAGATCGGGAGAAGATGACGGACGCGAAGGTATGTACTGGCTTCAACGCATCATGGAGGTACGGCCGAATAGCGTGGTGATCCTCATGACCGCCTACGGAGAGGTAGAGTTGGCCGTAAAGGCGATAAAACTCGGGGCATTCGACTTCATTTTGAAGCCGTTCAAGAACGAAAAGCTGCTGGCCACGCTTCAGGCGGGGTTACGACTGAGTCGCACTCAAAAGGAAGTGGATCAGCTCAAAACGGTGAGTCAAGTCCTGAGCGAAGACAACACATCGGGCCGGGAAGCATTTCTGGGTGATTCCCTGCCCATGAAAAAGGTGTTCGATACTATTGAAAAAGTGGCAAAAACAGATGCCAATGTGTTGATCCTCGGAGAAAACGGAACGGGTAAAGAAATGGCGGCAAAAGCGGTGCATCGGGCATCGGACCGACACGACCAACCGTTTATTTCAGTCGACCCGGGGTCCTTGAACGAGAATCTATTCGAGAGTGAACTCTTTGGTCATGTGAAAGGGGCCTTTACCGATGCCAAGGAGAATAAAGTGGGCCGATTCGAACTGGCGCATGGCGGAACACTTTTTCTCGATGAGATCGGCAACCTTGCCCCGCCACTTCAGGCCAAGTTATTGAGCGCGTTGCAAAATCGTGAGGTAACGCGCATAGGAAGCTCTAAAAAGATAAAGGTCAATATCCGCTTGGTTTCGGCCACCAATATGCCTTTGTATGAAATGGCCGGGATGGATGAATTTCGGCAAGACCTGCTCTATCGCATCAATACGGTAGAGGTGCGCATACCCGCTTTGCGCGAACGTTTGAGCGATCTCCCGCTGTTGGTCGATCATTTTCTCGAAAGGTTTTCCAAAAGGTACCACAAACCAAAACCCGAGCTGAGCAAGGAAGCCTGGGATAAGCTTAAGTCGTACTCCTGGCCGGGCAATGTGCGCGAATTGCAGCACACACTGGAAAGAGTGCTCATTTTACACGAAGGGCAGCGGCTCGAGACCCGCGACTTTCAGCTGACCAACAGAGCGGCAGATACCTCTGAAGACGAGGTGCTGAACCTCATGGCCATGGAGGGAAGACTCATAGAGCGCGCCTTGGAAAAACACCAAGGCAACATAAGTAAGGCCGCACAAGAATTGGGCATTACCCGTGCCGCATTATATCGTAGATTAGACAAGCATGACCTTCAATAAGCATTACCTGGGTATCGTTTTCCGGATCGTTCTGCTCATGGCAGCGAGCTGGGGAGCTGTATACTTCTATACGGTTCGGGGTTTATACATGACCTCGATCATTCTACTGGTGGTGGTCGCTTTTCAGTTATTCGAACTTTTTCGCCTCATTCGACGCACCAATCGAGAACTCACGAGATTGTTCGAAAGCATAAAGAGTAACGATTTCAGTTTGCATTTTAGCGAAAAAAACGAAGGGGGTGGATTTCAAGAGCTACACAGCTCTTTGAACACCTTGATTGATGCCTACAAAAAAGTCAAGGTTCAAAAAGAACAACACTACCAACAACTCGCCCAGGTGGTGGAATACCTGAATTCCGGGGTTATTAGTTTCGATGACAACGGCGACATTCACCTAATGAATACTGCAGCTCGAGACATTCTGGGAATTCCTGCATTAAAGGACTGGAATATGATATCGGGCCGCAGGCCCCAGTGGGCCAAATCAATTGAAGAAGCCCCGTACAACGAGCAGAGAGCCATTGAATTCGATTCGCCGTCGATGCCCGGCCCGCAACTCATCTACAAGGGCAAGATTCGACTCGGTGATAGCGAGCATACGATCGTGAGTTTCCAGGGGATCAAAGACGAGATCGAGTGCCAAGAGATGCAGGCCTATCACAAGCTGATTCGCATTCTCACACACGAGATCATGAATTCAGTTACGCCCATCTCCTCGCTGAGCGAAACGCTAAACGCCATTCTGCGCGACCCCGAAACGGGTCAGCCCAAGCACCTGAACGACCTCGATGAAGAGCAACTCGAGGATGTTACACAAGGGTTAAAAACCATTTCCGGACGTTCTGAAGGGCTCTTGCATTTTGTGGAAGACTACCGAAAGCTAACGCGCATTCCGCGTCCCGAACCCGAATTCATAGAACTGGAAAGCTGGTGGAATGAGCTCCTCCCCATTCTCGAAGAGCTGTGCCAGAAAAAGGGTATCGACCTGCGGTCGGATGTGATATCCAGACGTAAATCGGCCTATTTCGATCGCCATCTGATGGAACAGGTTACGATCAACTTGGTCAAGAATGCTCGGGAGGCACTCGAAGGACAAGAAAACGGAGCCATAGCCATCAAACTCGAAGCCCACGGTGATCAGTGGACCATGTTGGTCGAAGATAACGGCCTAGGAATTCCCGAGGATAAAAGAGGTCAGATCTTCATCCCCTTTTACTCGACCAAGGAAAACGGAAGCGGAATCGGCCTGTCACTGAGCAAGAGCATCGTGCAATCGCACCGCGGAAAACTGACCTTCAGTCCGTTGGCTATAGGCACCCGCTTCACATTGCAACTCCCCCTTCAACCGAGGTTCTAAAATCGGGAAAATTCGTTTCTTTTTTATCCTTGTATTTCTTCTAAATCAACGTATTCTTAACGTTAAGAGTTAGTGTGCTTTTTACGATAAACACAAGTAAAAAACACGTAAAAACATCTTTTTATTCTGTTTTTCAATGGTTTACGAAATTATTCATGCATAATTGAATTTTTTCTTGGATATATTTGTTTGTATCCTATTTATGCCTGCAATTGCACCGCATTTCAGAGATAGTAGCCAAGGATCAGGTCTTTTTTATGGGGAGCAGCAGGATCAGGCGAATACTTTTTGGAGTCTATAGAGGAACAGTTTCGTATCGCTAACTCCTTTGAGCGAGGCTCTGA
>JAGWBA010000074.1:780-12833 GCA_021296215.1 Flavobacteriales bacterium | reverse complement strand
GAAAATAAATTGTTAAACCCAAAAACTCTGCTAAATTGATTGATAATTTCTGTCCAATTTATAGGGGGTCAATACAGAAGCTCTTGTGGGAATTGTCAGATGAATGGTATCGTACATAACACTTAGTGTTAGGAATGACACCTTACTATAGTTCTTTTCTTAAAGTTGAAACGATTCGTTCAATAGATTTTGTAGAGCTGCTGTTTGTCTCCCCTCCTTTGATATAATCGTTCAATTGTGCTATTGAGCAATAGATTAGTTTTCCAGAGAGCTTGTAACACTGTAGCTTGCTTGTTTGAATGAGCTTATAGAATTGTGATATCGAGACACCCAAGTAGGTTGCTGATGCTTTCGAGTTTAAAAAGTGATTTTCAGGCTTCAGAGAAATGCTGGTATTAGACTTTTCTAGCTTTCCGAGTAATGTTGTATCTTTACTATACATGATAAAAAACAATTTTTGTTTTGCCCTATAACTGTTGCAGCAGGAGTAGGGCTTTTTTTATTTAATACTCTCAAATATAGGCAGATAGAGGGTTTTTCGAAAGTGAGATATTGACTTTTAATCCACATGTGGGAAAAATCAAATAGCCTAAAAAGCGGCTTTATCGGTCGCGTAGAAAATACAACTTTCAATTAGAAATAGACAGAATTGAAACTCGAGTAATTCACATTATAGCCTGAAATCAACTGCGTTTAATTTGGCGGAATCGGTTGCTCTGACGTATTTATCGGTGTGCTTGGTCGATGTGTGTCCCAAGTTAGAGGCTATAACACTCTGATTTACCCCGTTCTCGGCTTGCAGAGTTCCAAAAGTATGACGGGAACAATAAAACGTTATATGCTTTTCAATTCCGGCGCGGCGCACCCAAGTTTTAATGACCTTATTTGTTCCGTTGGTGGAGGGTAATCCAGGGAAGACAAGTTGGTCCGGTTTGCCATGACTTCCCATTATTTCAAGGGCGTATTTATTGAGAGGAACTCGAACGTGTTGTCTGCCGTTCGTTTTGTGTCTCGAGTAGTTTAAATATCCATCCTTTATTTGTGAGTAGGTCAAGGCTTTAATTTCTGACAAGGTTATGCCCGTAAAACAACCAAATAGAAAGGCTCTTTTAGCTTGAGGGTTTCCACAAGGTGATTCTATCAGTAACTTTAAATCTTTCCTAGAGAGTACCTCTTTCTTGATGTGATCTGACTCCCCTTTGATGTAAATACGTCTTGCCGGATTACTTCTTAAGTAATCGGAATCAATAGCTTCGTCCAGTACTTTTTTTAGGGTGGAAAAGTAGTTTCTTGCCGTTTCCGTAGCCAAATTCCGTTCAAGATGTTTTGCAATTTTCTTACACTTTGCTTCATCCAGCCTAAAAAGAGGAAGACTTTCATTTAGAATTGAGCGAAGGTGCTTTTTAAGGCCATCAATCTTTCGATAGTCCCTCCCTTCGTAGTCCTGACGATAGTGCTCAAGGAATTCAAAAAACCCTATTTCAGAGGGTTTCTGAGCAAGGTCATAGTTCTCGCTTATCAAGTGCTCTTGAATCTTAGCGGCTACCCTTTCCGCTTTGTTTTTACTTTCCTTGTAACCTTTAGTCCCTTGCTTGTATTTCGGGAGATCAAGCCTCTTTCTTATTTGCCTTCCGGCTTGGCTGTAGTGTAAGTAGAAGCTTACTTTCCCAGACGGTAATGGTCTTTCCCAGATATTGACCTTCATGAAGCGATGCGTTGAGAATGTGATAAAATATATGGTACAATGTATCACAATTTGATAAAAAATAACAGATGGCTTTTCAGGATTCTCTAAATTGTCAACAATAATAAGGGATAAGGCACTACAATAATAGGGGTTAAATTTATGGTTCGATTCCCGCCCCGGATACTTCTGAACGGCCGATCTGAAAAGATCGGCTTTTTTTGTTCTTAGTTTTTCCTGTTGAGATCTGAGTGGGCCAAGAGCGTTGTTCGTTCTTCGTGTTTCGTTGTTCGTTTTGGAGATGTCTTTCAAGATTTCGGTATCGATGATCGATGAACCAATCACCCCCCCCTCCATCGGCCCGTAGGGCCAAATAAAACAACACGGGGACTTTCTGCGTTTTCCTCACACCTTTGTACCTTCAAACGCTCTAGACGAACCTTATGAAACGACGTTGGCAGATTTGGGCGCCGACCGCCTTGGCCTTTACCCTAGTACTCGGTATTTATATCGGCATGAAACTGGACTACGGACAAAGTGCCTATGTGCTCATGGCGCCCGACCGGCAGCATCAGAAGATCAATCAGTTGATCGACTACATCAATCGTGATTATGTGGACGAGGTAGACACTGATTCGCTGCTCGATAAGACCATCGAAGACATTCTCGGGCAACTCGACCCCCACAGTATATACATTCACCGCTCCGAATTCAGTGTGGTGGAAGAGAGTATGCAAGGTAATTTTCAGGGAATCGGTGTGGAGTTCGAGTTGCAGCGCGACACCATTGTTGTGGTTTCTCCCATTTCGGGCGGACCTTCAGAACAGTTGGGGATTGAGGCCGGGGATCGGATCGTGATCGTAGACGGTGATACTGTTGCAGGAGTCGGACTTCAGAATCGCGACGTGATCGCGAAACTGCGCGGAGAAAAAGGTTCTACGGTGGATGTACAAATCTATCGGACCGGTTCATCCAAACTCCTCGATTTTACCATTGAACGCGACGATATTCCACTCGTGAGTATCGATGTGGCTTACATGATCGACGATGAAACGGGATACATCAAACTCAGCCGATTTGCCGAAACGAGCTATGCAGAATTTGCGCAGGCGAGGAAAGACCTTCTGGAACGCGGAATGAAGAAATTGGTCTTTGACCTGCGCGGGAATCCCGGCGGCTACCTACATATTGCCGATAGGATCGCAGATGAATTCCTGGCCGACGGAGAATTGATCGTATTCACCGAAGGAAGATCGCGCGAGCGCAAGTATTATTATGCAACGTCAAAAGGAGAACTCGAAGATATGCCGGTGGTCGCGCTGATCGACGAAGGAAGCGCCTCGGCCAGTGAGATCATTGCCGGAGCACTACAAGATAATGACCGCGCCGAGATTATTGGCCGACGCAGTTTTGGTAAAGGCCTTGTTCAGGAGCAGTGGGAGCTGAGCGATGGATCGGCTTTGAGACTGTCAGTGGCGAGGTATTACACGCCCACGGGTCGCTGTATTCAAAGACCCTATACAGATGACCGGGAGGCTTATTATCTCGAATCGTTCCACGACGATTACGATGAGGTCGTAGAGGTCGATACCCCTGAAATGAAGGAAGAGATCGAGGAATTAGTATTCACTACTCCCGGAGGCGACACGGTTTATGGTGGAGGTGGTATTATGCCCGACGTACTGATTCCGGTCGATACGGCAGGCCGAACACGATGGTTTTACGAAGTGCTCAGCTACGGAAACTTGAGGAAATTCAGCTTTGAATACGCCGATAGCCATCGGGAAGATCTCAAAGTGAAGTATGTGGACGCGGCGGAGTTTTCGCATTCGTTCGAGTTGCCCGACGAGGTGTATCAAGACTACTTGAATCAAGTCAAAGAAGGTGGGGCTCAAACGGAATGGGGGCGAAATGAGCGATCAGAGTTCCTCGTCCGAACGCGCATCAAGGCGATGATCGGAAGGCAGATATGGGGCACCGAGGCGTTCTACCCGGTAATCCACCAAACGGACTATACGCTGGAAGCCGCGACAAAGGCTTTGAAATAAAAAAAGCCGCTCAACGAGCGGCTTTTTTTATTCTAGTTGGAATGGAAATACTTAGTGAGCAGCCTCTTCTGAGTGATCACCTTCTACCATTTCCTCAGCTTCTTCCATCATGTCGTCAGCAGTAGAGTCTGCCTCTTCCATCATGTCAGACGCTGTTGAGTCAACAGCTTCTTCCATTTCTTCGCCGGCTTCCATTACTTCTTCTTGCACATCTTCCATGTTACCTTCGTCTGTGCTGGCTCCGCCACCACATGCTACGAAAACACCCATGGTAGCTGCCATCAACCAAAAGCTTACTTTTTTCATCGGTTTCGATTTAATAGGGTTAGTTTCTCAGGGGGCAAAGGTAGTGAATTTAATGACCTAAGCAATATTCCCTTGAAAATTAGGAGGTTAAAACCTTAGACCAATTAGATTGATCTCGAAGAATCTGAACCACCCGATCTACAGGCACGCGCTCTTGCGACATGGAGTCGCGTTCGCGAATCGTTACCTGATCGTCGTTGAGCGAATCGTGGTCGATCGTGACGCAATATGGCGTGCCGATGGCGTCTTGGCGACGATAGCGCTTTCCGATTGCATCCTTCTCATCGTATTGGCAATTGAACTCAAGCTTGAGCCGATCCATGATCTCCCTCGCTTTTTCCGGTAGCCCATCCTTCTTGACGAGCGGAAGTACGGCCACTTTTACAGGGGCCAATACGGGCGGAATATTCATTACCGTACGGGTCGATCCGTCCTCCAAGGTTTCCTCGTTCAGTGAATGACTCAGGACGGCCAGGAACATACGATCGAGTCCGATCGAGGTCTCTACCACATAGGGAACATAGCTCTCACCCAATTCTGGATCGAAGTATTGCAACTTACGCCCGCTGTGTTCTTCGTGGCTCTTCAGGTCAAAATCGGTCCGGCTGTGGATTCCCTCCAACTCTTTGAAACCCATAGGGAAGCGGAATTCGATATCGGCCGCTGCATTTGCGTAATGCGCCAACTTTTCGTGATCGTGGAAACGGTAGCGATCGGCGCCAATTCCGAGGTTTCGGTGCCATTTCATGCGCTCTTCTTTCCAGAACTGGTACCACTTCATTTCCTCACCCGGGCGAACGAAAAACTGCATCTCCATTTGTTCGAACTCACGCATGCGGAAGATGAATTGACGGGCGATGATCTCATTGCGGAACGCTTTTCCGATTTGAGCGATACCAAAAGGCACCTTCATTCGGGTGCTCTTTTGAACGTTCAAGAAGTTTACGAAGATCCCCTGAGCGGTTTCGGGTCTCAGATACACCTTATTCGAACCCTCGGCCGTAGAGCCCATTTCGGTTCCAAACATCAGGTTGAATTGGCGGACATCGGTCCAATTCTTGGATCCCGATACCGGGTCGGCAATGCCCAACTCTTCTATCAGCGCCTTAACATCGGCCAGATTTTTCGCGTCGAGAGAGCGGGCCATGCGCTGAATGATCGTTTGCTGCTCTTCGCGATACTGCACTACACGCAGGTGCGTACTCACGAACTGCGCTTCGTCGAAATCGTCACCGAACCGCTTGCGAGCCTTCTCGATCTCTTTTTCGGCCTTGGCCTCTAATTTAGCGCAGTAATCCTCGATCAACACATCGGCGCGATAGCGCTTCTTCGAATCTTTGTTGTCGATCATTGGGTCGTTGAACGCATCGACGTGTCCCGATGCTTTCCAAACGGTCGGATGCATGAAGATGGCTGTGTCGAGACCCACGATATTCTCATGCATTTGAGTCATCGATTTCCACCAATACTGCTTAATGTTATTCTTGAGCTCGGCGCCATAGGGGCCGTAATCGTAAACTGCGCTCAGTCCGTCGTACACCTCGCTACTCGGGAATACGAATCCGTACTCCTTGGCGTGCGATACGATCGCTTTAAGTTGATCCTCTTGTTGCATGCCGCAAAAGTAGGAAACCCGCGGCTATTCTATAACGATTTTTCGACGTTCTACTGCACCTTCGGACGACTGCAATTCAAGCACATACCAACCCGCTTGGATCGATCTTATATCGACCTGCTCCGACCCTGCACTCAGGGATCCGGCCGCAGCGCATTGACCAAGCGCATTGTAAAGTCGGTAGTGGGTTACAGATTGGGTGCCTAGCGGCACGATGTGCAACTCGCTCGTCGCAGGATTCGGATAAACTTGCCAAAGACCCGAACGGCCCAGTTCATTCAGCCCGATCGTCCTCAAAGAATCGCAGAAGTATTCTACTTCCTCCAGAGTAGCGAGCATGTTGAGTTTACCTTCGGTGGATACCAGTCCGGCGAGTGAAGCATTGGGAACGGCACTTCGGAAAAGCAATTCACGGAACCAAAAGGCCGCTGAGTCGGGGTTGCTATTCGCGAGTTCGATCAACTCGTCACAGGCCATGGAATGCATGAGCCCGAGGGTGCCGGTTACGTGAGGGGTAGCCCCTGATGTGCCCCCAAAACCTCCGTGTCCACCACCGAGATCGGTTGTGTAGGTTCCGGCACCGTAGGCGCCAATGTCGATGGTGCTGTCTCCATAACCGGCCTGTACGACCTTGAGGTCGTTTTGGTCCATGTTCGTCACCGAGATCAAATAATCGGACGGGCAGGCGGTCGGAAGGTCACCGATAACGTCTACGTCCTGATTTTCGTTGATCGTAGCACCACAGCTCAGGACTCCTTCGATCCCTAATGAGTCGTATATGTTGCACCAAAGTGGAGCTGATGAGGGTTGACCGAAATCGATTCCCCAGGAGGCGTTGGTAGAGACCACGTATGCCCCTTCAGCACCTTCGGTAGTGTTGTAGCGTCGTCGTTGGTTTAGAATGTAACCATAAGAGGCGATGGCATTCGCCTCACCGGGTCCGCCCACGATGATCATGATTTTCACATTCCAATTGACCCCGGTAACGCCAATGCCGTCGTTTCCTTGGGCGCCGACGATCCCGGCCACCGGTGTTCCGTGCCAACCGCCCCAAAATCCATCCTGGATGTCGTCGTTTCCGGAGTAAACGTTCCAGCCGAGGTAGTCATCGACATATCCGTTGTTGTCGTTGTCGGTAGAATCGCCCGGAACCTCCATTCGGTTGACCCAAAGATTGTCCCCGAAATCGGTATGCGCCATATCGATCCCATCGTCGATCACGGCCACGACGATCGTATCGCCCTTGATCGTGAGTCCGCCCGTGGAGATACTCCACGCCTCTTCGGCATCGAGGTCAGCGGCTGGATTGAACAAGTTGTTGTACTGCCATTGGCTCGAGTATAGAGGGTCGTTCGGGATGGTGCGCAATGTGGTTGGTCTATTACCCTGTGCGGCCACCACGGCAGGGTGGGCTACCGTCCAACGGATCGATTGGTCGACCGGTACTGCGGGGTTGAATCGCAAATGGTACATGCGTAATTCGGCACTGAGGACCGCTTCGGCCCGTAGGGCCAAAATCGGATGTTCCTTATTCAGGTCTTCGATGAGTTGATCGACGGAATTACCCGGGAAAAGCTGCACGAGTACGTCTCCGGGATTGGGGGCTGCGCTTTCTTGTGCAGAAACGGCTAACCCAAGAACCAGGGCGAGAAGGAGAAAGATTCTTTTCATGAAGTAGATATAGGATCGTAAAGATATTAATAATTACGGGTGGCGAACGGAATAGGTTAGTCGCGATTCTACTAAATCAGTCGCGGCTTCGTAGCTTTGCGGCATGATCAAAGTGGGAGAAACGTTAGTTAGCGAGGATTTCTTGGAGCGCGAGTTCGTTTGCAACCTTACGGCTTGTAAAGGAGCGTGTTGCGTAGAGGGAGATGCCGGGGCTCCGCTGCTCGAAGAGGAGTTGGCCGTGCTCGATGAAGAGTACGAAAAATTCGCAGGTCATTTACGCCCCGAGGGTCGCGCTGCGATCGAGAAGCAAGGGCGGTACCTTCGCGATCGCGACGGAGAATTCGTAGCGCCATTGGTTAGTGGCAAAGAATGTGCATACACGACCCTTGACGACGACGGTAAAGCCATGTGCGGTATTGAGCAAGCGTGGAAAGAAGGCGCTACGACCTTTCGTAAACCAGTTAGCTGTCACCTTTATCCGGTCCGCGTAGTCAAGTATCCCAGTTTTGAAGTGGTGAACTACCACAAATGGCCGATCTGCTCTGCCGCCTGTTCATTGGGTCAAGAACTCGGTGTTTCGGTATTCGAATTTACGAGAGAAGTGCTCCGGCGGCGGTTTGGCGACGAGTGGATCGCCGAAATGGAGATCGTGGCCAAAGAATGGACTCCTTGAATGTTCTCGGAGTGTTAATCGAGCGTGAATTCTATGTGAAAAAAAAACGCCTGAAAAGTTTGGAAAAATGACTTTTCAATGACCGTAAGGGTTTCGCGGATTTGACCTCCAACATACTGTTAATAAATCCGTTTCAATGTGAATAAGTGCATGTTGACTGGTGAATATTTAATGTAAATATTTGTCATGCACCTTGGCTAACTAGCCTCTGCAAAAATCAAATTTACGAGACGAACAGTATTTAAAAACGCCCGCTTAGCGGCTGGATGAGGGTCTTTTTGTCTCCGATTTATAGACTGCGAACGACAGAATAATCGACAAAACGACAACGAATGAACGCTGCACAAGACGAACCCATTTTAAGAGAAAACAAAGACCGCTTTGTCCTATTTCCAATCGAGCATCACGACATTTGGCAATGGTACAAGAAAGAAGAGGCGAGCTTTTGGACGGCGGAAGAAATTGACCTGCATCAGGACATCACCGACTGGAACACCAAGCTGAACGACGACGAGCGTCACTTCATAAAACACGTACTCGCTTTCTTTGCTGCCAGCGATGGGATCGTAAATGAAAACTTGGCCGAAAACTTCGTTAATGAAGTGCAATACACCGAGGCGAAGTTCTTTTACGGGTTCCAGATCATGATGGAGAATATCCATTCAGAGACCTATTCTCTGTTGATCGACACATACATCAAGGATCCGGAAGACCGCGACCGTTTGTTCCACGCCATCGAGAATTTCGATGCGATCAAGAAGAAGGCCGATTGGGCCATTCGCTGGATCGAAAGTGACAGTTTTGCCGAGCGGTTGATCGCTTTTGCAGCGGTTGAGGGAATCTTCTTTAGCGGAAGTTTCTGCTCTATTTTTTGGCTGAAGAAACGAGGCATCATGCCCGGTCTAACTTTCTCCAACGAGTTGATCAGTCGCGACGAGGGATTGCACTGTGACTTCGCCGTGCACCTCCACAACAACCACTTGGTCAACAAAGTACCGAAAAACCGCATCAAGCAAATCATCACCGAAGCACTGGATATCGAGCGCGAGTTTATTACCGAGGCATTGCCCGTGAACTTGATCGGAATGAACTCCAAGTTAATGACCCAGTATCTCGAGTTCGTTGCAGACCGCCTATTAGTCGAGCTGAATTGCGAAAAGGTCTATGGCTCTGAGAACCCATTCGACTTCATGGATATGATTTCCCTACAAGGAAAGACGAACTTCTTTGAGAAGCGTGTAGCCGAATACCAGAAGGCAGGTGTGATGAGCCAGTCTGCCGAGGACAACAAGATTTCATTTGACGCGGATTTTTAATCCGATCACGAGTAACCAACATTTTAACCCAACCCCTCCCCAAAAAGATATAGGCGTATGTACGTATTAAAAAGAGACGGTCGTAAAGAAGCGGTGAAGTTCGACAAGATCACTTCTCGAATCCAAAAACTGTGCTACGGATTGAATCCGCTCGTAGAACCAACTTCAGTGGCCATGAAGGTCATCGAGGGTATCTACGAAGGAGTGACCACATCGGAGCTCGACAGCTTGGCCGCCGAGGTTGCTGCCTCTATGACCACGCGTCACCCCGATTACGTGCATTTGGCTGCGCGCATCGCGGTGTCTAACCTCCACAAAAATACCGAGAAGTCGTTCAGTGAAACCATGACCATGCTGTACGAATACATCAACCCCAAGACCGGGCTTAAAAGCCCCCTTATCGCGGATGATGTACACGAGATCATCATGGAGCATGCGGCCGTGCTCGATAGTACTTTGATCTACGATCGCGATTTCAGCTACGATTACTTCGGCTTCAAGACCTTGGAGCACTCGTATTTATTACGCGTTAATGGAGCCATCGCGGAGCGACCTCAGCACATGCTGATGCGCGTTGCTATCGGTATTCACAAGGAGGATATCGATGCCGCTATCGAGACTTACGAGTTGATGTCGAAGAAGTACTTCACTCACGCCACGCCGACCCTTTTCAACTCCGGAACACCGAAGCCTCAGATGTCGAGCTGCTTCTTGTTGACCATGAAAGGCGACAGTATCGATGGTATTTACGATACGTTGAAGCAATGTGCCAAAATCTCTCAATCTGCCGGTGGAATCGGACTGAGCATTCACCACGTTCGTGCAACGGGATCTTATATCCGAGGAACCAATGGAACATCGAATGGTATCGTTCCAATGCTTCGCGTTTACAACGACACGGCTCGTTATGTAGACCAAGGAGGAGGTAAGAGAAAAGGAAGCTTCGCAATTTACGTAGAGCCATGGCATGCCGATATCTTCGACTTCCTAGATCTCAAGAAGAACCACGGAAAAGAAGAAATGCGCGCTCGCGATCTCTTCTACGCTTTGTGGATTCCAGACTTGTTCATGGAGCGCGTAGAGCAAGATGCCGAGTGGACGTTGATGTGTCCTAATGAATGTCCCGGATTGCCCGACGTACACGGTAAAGAGTTCGAAGAACTCTACTTAAAGTACGAGTCTGAAGGAAAAGGACGTAAGACCATTCGCGCACGCCAGTTGTGGGAAGAGGTGCTCGAAGCACAGATCGAGACCGGTACACCTTATATGCTTTACAAAGACGCCGCGAACGGAAAATCGAACCAAAAGAACCTCGGAACCATTCGTTCATCGAATCTCTGTACCGAGATCATAGAGTACACTGCCGAAGATGAAGTAGCGGTATGTAACCTCGCTTCTATTGCCTTACCTAAGTTCGTTAAAGAAGGCAAGTTCGATCACCAGCTATTGTTCGACATCACCTATAAAGTGACCAAGAACTTGAATAAAGTAATCGACCGTAACTATTACCCAGTACCCGAAGCGCGCAATTCAAATATGCGTCACCGTCCTGTTGGACTCGGTGTACAAGGCTTGGCCGATACCTTTATCATGCTACGCTATCCCTTCACCTCTGAAGAGGCGAAGAAGCTCAACGCAGATATTTTCGAAACGATGTATTACGCAGCCCTGACCTCGTCGAAAGACTTGGCCAAAGAAGAAGGTACCTACGAGTCGTACGAAGGATCACCGATCTCTAAAGGTGAGTTCCAGTGGAATATGTGGGGCCTTAAAGAAGAAGATCTCAGCGGTATCTGGGATTGGAGCACCTTGCGCGAGGAGATCATGGAGCACGGAGTACGCAACTCTCTCTTGATGGCTCCGATGCCAACGGCCTCTACTTCACAGATTCTCGGAAATAACGAGTGCTTTGAGCCGTATACGAGCAACATTTACACCCGTCGTGTATTGAGTGGCGAGTTCATCGTAGTGAACAAGCATTTGCTCATCGACCTCGTAAAATTAGGCTTGTGGAACAGCGAAATGAAAGATGAGATCATCCGCGCAAATGGATCGATACAACACATTGATGTGATCCCCGATAACATCAAAGAACTTTACAAGACGGTTTGGGAATTGAGCATGAAGGATATCATCGATATGGCGGCCGATCGCGGTGCGTTCATCGATCAATCTCAATCCATGAACCTGTTCATGGAGAACGCCAACCTCGGCAAGGTTACTTCTATGCACTTCTATGCTTGGAAGAAAGGTCTCAAAACAGGTATGTACTACCTCCGTACCAAGGCGGCGGCAGATGCCATCAAGTTTACGGTTCAAAAGCAAGCCAAAGCTCAAGTAGAGCCTGTGGTTTCTGCCGAGCAAACCGAAAAGATTCAGGAAGAACGCGTCAGCAAACTCGAAGAGGCCGCCAAGAAAATGGCTTCAGAAAATGCCGACATGATCACTTGCTCGATCGACAATCCTGATGAGTGCGAAGCTTGCGGAAGTTGATTAGAGTGCAAATCGTTTAACTACGCAAGAAACCCCGGACACCGCGAACATGTCCGGGGTTTATTTTTTTAGCCTAAATTGTCCATAGAAAAGGCGCTGTATTAAATCGCACGTTCACTTGCGATTTAATACATATAAACTATAAAGACGTCTACTACTGACGATCTAGTGCAGCTTCGGCAGTTTTTGTCGGGGCTGTTTTTTTGTATCGATCCGGATCGTACACGACCTCATTCTTCCATAGCGT
>JAGWBA010000074.1:0-346 GCA_021296215.1 Flavobacteriales bacterium | reverse complement strand
TGAGGTTTTCAATAGCCGTTCGCTGATCCTTAAGCTGACCAACATAGCGAGTGAGTTGACGAAGCTTTCGAAGGTCTTTGCCCGGAGGAGTCCACAAACGATGTTCTCTCTCAACTCCCGGTCGAGCCGGAAGCCGCGCATCTATAGGGTCGGTTTTACTACTAATTCCCAAGCTAATCCCGTAGTGCTTGATCGAGTTAGGAAGCACTACGCAAACGCGTTGCTTTAGCCCATGTAGGTGGTAGGCCGGCGATTCATGATACACTCCGGTGGCTTCCATTAAGAAGGTCAGCTCATGATGAGTAGAAGCCTGTTTACGAACCCGGCGCATCAACCGGTTAAATCC
>JAGWBA010000073.1 GCA_021296215.1 Flavobacteriales bacterium | reverse complement strand
ATGCTTTAGCTCATAATATCAGAAAAATGAGCGCATAGATCCAGGCAATAGACTGACTTGCTCAAAAAAAATCTTCACAAAGATTAGTAAAATCAACTACTTCTCAACTCATAAATGAAAAAGCCGTCTCAAGTTAAAATCGAGACGGCTTCTTTTCAGTCATTTTCGAAAAAATCAATCAAAATAAACTTTCATTGGAATAACCCTTCCATCTAATTCGACATGAACTATGTATAAACCAAATGAAAAATGACTAGCGTCAACTTCCAAAGTGCTTGAATTCAACCCAGTGTTCAATCCTTCGTATGAAGTTAACATCTGGCCTTGCATATTGAAAACCTTCAAATTCACAATGCCACTGCAACCATTATTCATTTCCACAATTAATTTGTTGGATTCGCTATTCCGGTATACTTTCAAGTCATTTA
This sequence comes from Flavobacteriales bacterium, assembly GCA_021296215.1. NCBI lineage: Bacteria > Pseudomonadati > Bacteroidota > Flavobacteriia > Flavobacteriales > Flavobacteriales bacterium. The sequence goes on along the minus strand of JAGWBA010000073.1, from coordinate 11,752 downwards.
TACTAATGCTCATTTCTTGAAGGTTTGAGCTACGAGGATCACCATTTTCAATTCCAATTCTAGCGGCGGGCTGCTCACAACAAGGTACAGTATCCACGACCCAACCCTCACCACAAGTGTATAATCTAACTCTATAATTCAACACTTGTGAAGCATAATCCCTTATCTTTCCTCTAATATTCGCATAAATTTGGCGTCGATCAGCATTTCCATAACTGACCACTTCCGTAACATCCACTACATTATTGATCTCTTCACCATTCTCAAATTTTCCAATTACTTCAAGATAAAACCGCTGCTCGCCATTGTATTCGCACCTTGGCATATTATTTGGGAACTGAAGACCGGAGCGCCAACGATATTCATTAGCACTTGTTAAATCGAGTTCTTGGATAACAAAAGCTCCCGAAGGAATAGTCGGACTACCAGGGCTATTCGAGGCAAAAAAATCAAGGTTTTTAGTTGTTGTACTATCTACAAATCCAACAGTTATTGCATTGTCTCCCCAGAATCCTTCAATAGTAGCTAAATCGGTTGTAAACAATACCTCTTGAGCCGTGCTCCAATCATTATAAGCTGGCCAAACGGTATGAGAATTTGGCATATGATCTACAAAATTGTTCACCGTTGTAAAAGCTTCCGCTTTTAAACCGACAGTCCCTGATGGAGCACAACGTTCGTCCCATTCTTTAACGCCGTAGTAGAGCCACGCGTCAGGTCCATTCGTATAATACATATACCGAGTCGGAGCTGAAACAAAATAAACAGGATCCGCAATGGGAAACTGCGGAAACGACAGTTTAAACACTCCACCGGATCCCATATGCCAACCTTCCCAATAATTCCATAGCTCACCATATCTTTTGAATTTAGTTTGAACATCGCAAAGAGTCAGGTTATCAACATCATATTGATGTAGTAAATTTTGGTTCGAATCGAATATCCGCTTTGTAAAAGGCCTATCTAGAATCTCCATATAGTCGCCCGATGGTGGAATATACCAGTAATCGTACTTACATCGGTCTGAAGTAAGCCAACCCAATTCATTTGTATACTCCGCTTCTTCACAACCCCATTGTCCCGTCTCAATCGATGTGTCTAATTCGCCCGAGGTATTGAAGCCATAAACATAGCCGTCCCAATTGCATTGAAAACCACTTTCAATATCATCTCCAGCGCCTGTTAACCGACCAATGTGAATATATATTTCGTCATGTAAGGTTGATGAAGCCCCGTAGTCGGGAATGGCCCCATTTGGAAGTGTACTACAAATTTCACAGGGCTCGCATGACTCCGTGGTAAAATACTCACACCCTATGAACCATTCATATTCCAAATCATCACATGGAGCATCCTTAGGCTCAGTTTGTGCCTGACTGAAAGTCCAAGAATTAACTGGCAAACATGCGAATAGTACTCTCATAATTAGGAATTTAATTAAGCTCTTAAAAAAATAAAAAAGTCAAGCGTACAACGCTTGACTTAATCTTAACTATACGTTAAAAGAGCTTATTTGCTCAAAACGAATTTACTCGTAAGACTGTGCGCATAGTTACCCGCAATAACTGTGTAGTAATAAACTCCGGCGTTCCAATTTTCGACTGGCAATTTGATCTCATGACTTCCGGCACTCATTGAACCGAATTCGTCATTCATCAATACGCGACCAGTAGCGTCATAAACAATCACTTGTACTTCGGCATTATTCTCAATTTCGAACTTCAAGCTAGCTTGACTAGCAGCTGGATTAGGATATACCTGAGCCTTTACTCCGTTAATGAAACTCTGCTCCTCAATGCTGCTTACAGACAAATCAACGATAGGGAAGATTGCAAAGAATACATCCAAACCCCATCCAGAATAAATGCTGTACCAGCTACCATCACTCCAAGATTCAAAAGAAGAATTGAAACCAACATCGTCTCCATCCGCAGACGCTACCAATCCAAGCGTATCTGACGTGGCATAAAGCGCGTTGAAATTGACTCCCATCGCATAGTCAGTCATAACGGTCAATTGTACAGCGAACATGTGAACATGCGCAGCGTCAAAACTAGAAGCTGTATCAATCGCACTTACGGGCCCTGACGACTCACTAAGCAAAATGGTACCCGGACCAATGCCAGTTGAATCAGTAGTAGTGTTAGCCGTGCCGTCCATGTCATAAATGTTGAAATCCACGGCTCCGTCACCCTGTACATCCTTTCCACCAAACCAGAAAATACCACCTTCGATGTTATATCCATCTTGTACTAGGAAGTATTGGGCTTTTTCCATGTCGCCATAACCGTTGTTACCGCCAACATAACCTCCACTGGCCGAGTTGTAAAATACCCATCCGGTAGAAGGTCCTCCACCTGGAATCAGGGTATCTGTAGGAACGCGCAATGAGGAATTAGGTCCCTCAAAAGCTTTATTCGAGGTTTCATACGCTCTCGACTGTCCAAAAGCAACTGTAGACAACAGAGCACAAAACAAAAGTGTAGAGATTCTCTTCATATAAGGAGATTTTGAATTAATAGATTAAACACAAATATAGCGAATACGATTCACAATGCATAACCAATTACCCGACCTTGCGGCACATCATGAGCCCATCGCGAAGCGGAAGCAGCATATTTTCAACGCGATCATCGTCCTGAACGAGCTTATTGAATGCCTTTAATCCGGCCGTATCCGCATCGCCCTTATCCGTTTTTTCCAACACTTTCCCGCTCCACAGTACGTTGTCGGCCAAGAGGTATCCGCCTACTTTCAAATCATCGATCACCTGATGGTAATAATGCACGTAATTCTCTTTATCGGCATCCAAAAAGACCAAATCCCACGGACGGCTCAATTCGTTCAGAATGACCTTAGCCTCACCCAAATGGGGGTGAATTCTATTGCCCCCTTTGGCCTCATCAAAATAGCCCGCCGTTCTATCGGCGAGCTCCTCGTCACAATCAATAGTGTGAAGCTCTCCATCGGGCCGTAGGCCCTCTAAAAAACAAAGCGCACTGTAGCCCGTGTAGGTACCGACCTCGAGCACGAAACGGGGTTCGATCATTTTCGAGATCATCGCCAAGAACCGACCTTGGAGGTGGCCGCTCAACATGCGCGGATTCAGTACCTTCATGTGGGTTTCGCGATTGACCTTTTGCAGTAATTCACTTTCGCCGCTGGTATGTGTTGCAGCGTATTCTTCGATCTCGGGGTTCAGAAAATCCATATCACTTGGCTTGGTAGACCAAGGTACTCAATTGGCGCGGATCAAAGATCTCGTTGGCGACCTCGATGACGTTTTCCGCGGTCACGGCCTCAACCTTTTCGGCCAAATCGTGCAGGTCTTCAAACTGGTTGCTCTGCAGCAATCTCTTTCCGGCAGCGAGCATCAAACTGCCGTTGTTTTCCGTGGCGATCGCCAACTGTCCGAGCAGCTGTTTCTTGGCGCGACTCAATTGTAGCACGCCCAGTTTTATCTCTCTCAGCCGGCGCAACTCGCGCTGAACCAAATCTATTGAGTGCTTCATTTGCCCCTTGTCCGTGCCCAGATATATGCCAAAAACCCCGGTGTCGCTATACGCCTGGTAGTAACTTTCGATGTGATAAGTAAAGCCGTACTTTTCGCGCACATTGAGGTTCAATCGCGAATTCATCCCGGGTCCACCGAGCAAGTTATTCAGCAGGGCCATGGCCGTGAGGCGGTCGTCGAACGTCTCGTAACAGCGACTGCCCAAAATACAGTGACTTTGAAAAGTATCGCGTTGCACAATGCGCTCTTGGGTGCGGTATGGGGCCGGTTCTTTTCTGGTTTTCGGCCTCTCGGCCGGAAGCGTTCGTTCGCCCAAATATTGATCTAAGTACTGGCGCAGACGTTTTTCACTAATTCGACCCACACTGGCGAAAACCACTTCATTCGGCGCATACCTCCGGCGTCTGAAATCGTGCAGCATGGGCGCGGAAAAAGTATTCACGATCTCGGGAGTTCCCAGGATATTCCGGCCTATGGCATCGTCCGGGAACAGCATCTCCTCGAAATCATCGAAGATCAGTTCGCCGGGCGAATCCTCGTAACTGAAGATCTCGTCGGCGATCACCACTTTTTCCTTGGCGATCTCCTTGACCGGAAATACCGGATCGAGTAGGATATCACTGAGGAGTTCGATGGCACGACCGTAGTACTCCGACAAAAAAGAGGCGTGTAGCGTCGTGTCTTCCTTTCCCGTGAAGGCATTGAGCTCGCCACCAACATCCTCCATACGACTCAGGATATGGTAAGCCTTGCGCTTATGCGTGCCCTTGAACATCATGTGTTCAATAAAGTGAGCGATTCCCTGTTCGTCGGGACGCTCATCGCGACTTCCGGCGCCGAGAAATAGCCCACAATGAGCTACGGGCCGATCCATGGGGATGTGGATCACCCGAATGCCATTGGCCAGTTGAAAACGAATCGGATTCATGGCGGCGAAGATACGTTAAAGTGCAGGGCTTAGCGTAAAAAAGCGGATACCCACATAAGTCGGTATCCGCTACATTAACCAAAACAGTCTACTCCCGCTTAGGAAATAGAAAAACAGTATTTGTTCGCTTCAATGAGCTCATCTGCAATGGTGCGACGTACTTCTTTGATGTTGATCTTCAAAGGCTTCGTAAAGCGCTTGAGTCCCATCATCAACAGTTGTCGGTCAGCGCCTTCGGCGAACGATCCAATAGCTTCGCAACCTGCGCGCGCTACTTCTTCAATAGCATTGTACACGTAAAGCTGAGTCATGGCCACCTGACCTTTGACCTTGTCTTCACCCCTCGTTTTGGCCAGCTTCAACGTTCTCAGCATGGCACTTTCGGCAGCATAGGTCTCGATGATCATATCCGCTACGTTCATCATGATCTCTTGCTCTTCTTCGATCTCGGTTCCAAAGGTCTCCACAGCCTTTCCGGCAACCATCAAAATGGCTTTCTTCAGTTTACCCAAGACCTCTTGCTCTTCGGCCAACAACTCGTCGTAATCCGGAGTATCGAAACTCGGGATCGACATCAATTCATTGGCCACGTTCATGGCCGGAGTCACGAGATCGAGCTCTCCTTTCAGGGCTTTCTTCAAGATCATGCCTACCGTGAGCATACGGTTGATCTCGTTCGTTCCTTCGTAAATGCGAGCAATACGAGCGTCTCTATAAGCAGCAGACATAGGAGCATCTTCCGAGAATCCCATTCCACCGTACACTTGAACTCCTTCGTCGACTACGTAATCGAGCACTTCGGAGCCGTGTACCTTGGCAATGGCACATTCAATAGCGTATTCCTCAACTCCTTTGAGCTTGGATGTTTGAGGATCCGCACCTTCGGCGAGCAGTCGATTGATATTGTCTTCGATTTCCTGTCCGGCTCTGTAGGTCATCGATTCTGCCGCATAAACTTTCGAAGCCATCTCGGCCAATTTCGACTTAATGGCACCGAACTGAGCGATCGGTTGTCCGAATTGAAGACGCTCATTGGCGTACTGTGTCGACAGCGTGGTGATTCTGCGAACGCTATCCATACAAGCAACGCTGAGCTTGATACGACCCACGTTCAATGCATTCATAGCGATTTTGAACCCGTTTCCGCGCTCGCTGAGCATGTGGTTCACAGGCACCTTAACATCATTAAAAAAGACTTGACGAGTACTGCTGGCGCGAATACCCATTTTTTCTTCTTCGGGATTCAACTCCAAGCCTTCCGATCCTTTTTCTACGATAAAGGCCGTGATGTTTTTGTCGTCTTCTATACGTGCAAACACGATGAACAAGTCGGCAAAACCGGCATTGGAGATCCACATTTTTTGTCCGTTGATGATGTAGTGCTCACCGTCATCGGTCAATTTGGCCGTGGTCTTTCCCGAGTTCGCATCCGATCCTGCTCCGGGCTCCGTTAGGCAGTAGCAACCCATCCACTCTCCTGAAGCGAGCTTAGGCAGGTACTTCTGTTTTTGCTCTTCAGTACCGTACAACAAGATCGGAAGGGTGCCTATACCCGTATGCGCACCATAGGCGGTAGAGAGCGAACCGCTCACGCCACTTACCCGGTCACAGATGAGCATGGTCGTATTGAAATCCATACCGAGGCCTCCGTAATTCTCCGGTACTCCGATTCCGAGCAAACCCATTTCACCCAACTGCTTCATAAGCTGTTCGGTCCACTCGTAATCCTTTTTCTCGAAGCGCTCGCGCTGCGGTACAACTTCTTTTTCGATGAACTCCGTGGCCGCATTGGCCATCATGCGTTGCTCTTCGTTGAAATCTTCCGGAATGAATACCTCGTTCGGGGTTGCGTCTTTGATCAGGAATTCTCCTCCCTTCAGTGCCATCTTTATTCGTGTTGTTAAGTTCTTATTTGAGTAATTCGTAAATACCGGCAGCTCCTTGCCCGGTACCCACACACATGGTGACCATACTGTACTTCTTGCCTCTACGGCGCATTTCATTGAACAGTTGTACGCTCAGCTTTGCTCCTGTACATCCTAGAGGGTGACCCAAAGAAATAGCGCCACCGTTCACGTTAACAATGCTTTGATCGATATCGAGCTCACGGAGTACAGCTAGCGACTGAGACGCAAAGGCCTCATTGAGCTCAATGAGCTCGATGTCGCCGAGCTTCATGTCGGCTTGCTTCAACGCGGCCGGAATGGCCTTTACCGGCCCAATACCCATAATGCGTGGTTCAACGCCCATCGCCGTGTAGCTGACCAATCGCGCAATGGGCTCCAAATTGAGCTCTTTGACCATGCGCTCGCTCATGACGATCACAAAAGCTGCCCCATCACTGGTCTGCGAAGAGTTACCGGCCGTTACACTTCCGCCTTGTGCAAATACGGGACGAAGCTTGGCCAGTGCCTCCATGTTGGTTCCGGCACGAGGACCTTCATCTGTATCGGCCGTAAACTTGCGTACTTGGCGCTTCTCGCGTTCATCGAGATAAACCTCTTCTACGTCGATCGGCAGAATATCGTCCTTGAATCTCCCCTCTTCAATGGCCTTCAAGGCTTTCATGTGGGAGTTGTAGGCAAATTCATCCTGATCTTCTCTCGAAACCTTGAATTCGTTGGCGACAGCCTCGGCGGTCAAGCCCATACTGAAGTACCAATCGGGGTTGTTTCGGGCCACATCCAAGTTGGGAGTTACTTTGTATCCGCCCATGGGTATGTAACTCATGCTTTCGACCCCACCGGCGATGATACAATCGGCCATACCGTTCTTGATCTTCGCCGAAGCAATAGCAATGGTCTCTAAACCACTGCTGCAGTATCGGTTAACCGTCATTCCAGGCACTTCGACCGTATTAAGCCCCATCAGTGAGATCAAACGACCTACGTTCAAACCTTGCTCAGCCTCAGGCATCGCGTTTCCGACGATGACGTCATCGACGCGGGTCGGATCCAATTCCGGAAAGGCTTTCATGAGTCCTTGAATGGTTTCCGCCGCTAAATCGTCTGGGCGCTTGAAACGGAACTGTCCGCGGTTCGCTTTACCGACTGCCGTTCTGTATCCTTTAACTATATATGCTTCCATTGTTATCGTCGTATTTTTAGTTGCGCAGTGGCTTTCCGGTTTTCAACATATGCTGAATACGCTCCAGCGTTTTTCGCTCTCCACACAAGCTCAAGAAAGCCTCGCGTTCAAGGTCGAGCAAATACTGCTCACTTACGAGCATCGGTTCACTCAAGTCTCCCCCAGCCATTACGCAGGCGAGCTTGCGCGAGATCAACTCATCGTGTTCGCTAATGTACTGTCCGCTCTTCATGGCATGCGCTCCGATGTAGAACATACCAAGAGCTTGCTTTCCGAGGACTTTGATCTTCTTCCGTATGGGTTGAGTATAACCAAGATTCGCCAATTCAATGGCAGCGGCCTTGGCATCGGCGATCTGACGATCCTTATTCAGAGAAATATGGTCTTGTCCTTCTCGGAGGATCTTGAGGTCAAAGGCCTCTGTAGCACTCGTGGCCACCTTGGCCATTCCGATGTTCAAGTAGTACTCGCGAAGTGCATTCAACTCCACATCGTCCTTCATATACCGCTCGGCGGCTCGCAAGGTCATTTCCTTGGTTCCACCTCCACCCGGAATCACTCCCACGCCGAACTCTACGAGTCCAATGTACGTTTCGGCCGTGGCTTGCACCCGATCGGCGTGCAGGGTCATTTCGCAACCTCCACCTAGGGTCATTCCGTGCGGGGCTACAACGACCGGAATACTCGAGTAACGCACCCGCATCATGCTGTCTTGGAACATCTTAATGGCGAAGTTGAGCTCGTCGTAGTCTTGCTCGATCGCCATCATGAAGATCATTCCCAGATTGGCTCCGACCGAAAAGTTCGAAGCCCGGTTACCGATAACCAATCCGCGGTAATCTTTCTCGGCCAGGTCTATGGCCTTATTCAATCCTTGGATAACCCCACTACCCAGCGTGTTCATCTTCGATCTGAACTCGTAGTTCAAAATGCCATCGCCCAAGTCTTCGACGACCGATTCGGCGTTGCTCCATACCGTTTTCGATTCGCGAATGCGATCCAATATGATGAATCCATCTTGTCCGGGTACTTTGGCCGATTCATTCTTCGGAATATCATAGTACAAGAGCTCACCGTCCGACAGCTCGTAAAAGCTTTTGCGGCCCGATGCCACCATTTCTTTCACCCAGTCGGCAACGGTCAACCCCTCATCCTCAATGAGCTTCAAACCTTTTTCAACACCGATCACGTCCCAATACTCGAAAGGTCCTAACCCCCAGCCAAAACCGGCCTTCATTCCATCGTCGATACGGAACAAATCGTTTGAGATCTCGGGAATTCGATGGCTCACATAAGCGAAGACTCCGGCAAACATCTTTCTGTAAAAGTCGCCAGCTTTGTCCTTACCGCCCACAAGCATCGGTATGCGCTCCTTGAGGTCGGTCACCTGCTTGGTCTGCTCCAATGTGGTGAACTTGGCCCGCTTTTTATCGCGGTATTCCAAGGTCTCGAGATCGAGCGTCAAAATATCGGACGACCCATCCTCTTTCCTCACCTTCTTATAGAATCCCTTTCCCGATTTCGAACCCAACATGTCGTTGCTCACCATTTGCTCGATAAAATCGGGCAAGGCAAAGAGCTCGTTCATTTCATCGTTCGGAACAGCCTCCTTAAGACCATTGGCCACATGAACCAAGGTATCGAGCCCCACAACATCCGATGTCCGGAAAGTTGCCGATTTTGGGCGGCCCAAAACAGGACCGGTGAGCTTATCGACCTCTTCGACGGTCAAGCCCATCTCCTTTACGGAGTGGAACAAACTCATAATGCTGTACACGCCTATACGGTTCGCAATGAATGCCGGTGTATCCTTGGCCAGTACAGTTGTTTTTCCGAGGAATAGATCGCCGTATTCCATCATGAAGTCCACGATGGCCTGATCGGTCTCTGGGGTTGGAATGATCTCCAACAAGCGCAAATATCGAGGTGGGTTAAAGAAATGCGTTCCGCAGAAATGCTTCTTGAAATCGTCTGATCGACCTTCGAGCATTAAGTGGATCGGAATTCCGGAAGTATTGGTCGAGATCAACGTACCCGGCTTGCGGTGCTTTTCGACCTTGTCGAATACCTGTTTCTTGATATCGAGCCGCTCCACAACTACCTCCATGATCCAGTCGACTTCCGCGATCTTATGCAGATCGTCATCGAAGTTCCCTAAAGTCACGCGGTCTGCGTATTCCTTTTTATAAATAGGCGAAGGGTTCGATTTCAATGCGTTCCGGAACGATTCGGTCACGATGCGATTCCGCACCACCGCGTCCTCCTTGGTCAATCCCTTTTTCTTTTCGGCCTCCGTCGGTTCGAACGGCACGATGTCGAGCAACAACACCTTCACTCCAATATTGGCGAAGTGCATCGCTATGCGCGACCCCATGATCCCCGAACCGAGAATGGCTACTTGTTTTATCGTTCTTTTCATGCGTCTGTTAAGTGTATTTGCTTTTCGTTGATCAGCGTTTGAATGGCATCCATGACTTTAAAGAAGGCCTTCATATCGGCATCCGGAACCACCGTCCGTACCCGCTCATTGAAGTTGACCACCGCGTCTTTCGACACCTGACGTTTGCGCTTTCCTTCGCGCGTCAGCGACACCAGCACTCCGCGCCCGTCGGCCGGATTCGGTTTGCGGTCGATCAGGCCTTTTTCCTCCATGTTCTTCAAGGTGCGCGACAAGCTCGTGGGCTCCATCCCAATGCGCGGCCCCAACATCGTTGAAGGCGTTCCTTCCGAATCCACGTTGAGCAAAACGTAGGCAATGGTCAACGTTCCCCCGTACTTTTCAGCCTCCTCGTTATACATCCGAGCAATGCTGTGCCAAAGCGCCTTAACCTGGAAATCAATGGTTTCTTCTCTTTTCATGGATGTCGAATATATAAAAATATATTATGCAAGCATAGTATTTAAGGTTAAATAAAAAAGAATCCGCCCAAAACTCGTTTAAGCGGATCCTCATATCTATGTTTTTCTCGCCCTACGGGCGGAAGGGTGGCTCCCCGTATATTTCTTCATAGAGCCCGGCGTACTTCTCCAGTATCGGTTTTCGCCGTAGCTTCATGGTCGGAGTCAACTCTCCTCCCTCGACTCCCCATACTTCCGGAGTCAATTCAAACTTCTTGATCTTCTCCCAATTTCCATACGGTTCGTTCTTCTTAGCCACTTCCTTTTTATACCGATCAATGATGCGCTCATCTTTGATCATTTCAGCATCGGTGGAGTAGGCAATTCCCTTGATCTCACACCAACTCTTAAGGTGGGCAAAATCGGGCTGAATAAAGGCCGCAGGGTGCTTACGCCCTTCCCCAATGACCATGATGTTTTCAATGAAACGGCTCTCTTTAAAGGTATTCTCCATGATCTGAGGAGCAATATATTTGCCACCCGAGGTCTTGAATATCTGTTTCTTACGATCGGTGATCTTGAGGAATCGCCCTTCAACGATCTTGCCGATATCGCCGGTATGGAACCATCCGTCGCGAATGACCTCATTGGTCAAATCTTCGCGATTGTAGTACCCCATCATAACATTGGGTCCTTTGACTAGGATCTCACCATCTTCCGCGATCTTCACTTCAACGTCCCGGATCACGGGGCCTACCGTTCCAATTCGTCGATCATTGTCATTATCTCCGTTCACGGCAACAACTGGTGAAGTCTCGGTAAGTCCATAACCTTCCTGAATTGGAATACCTGCCGCTAGGAATATTCTCGCTAGTCGTGGGTTCAAAGCCGCACTTCCCGATGCCACGGCCTTGACCTTACCGCCGAGGGCGGCTTGCCACTTACTGAAGATCAGCTTTCGAGCGATTGCCAGTTTGAATTTGTAGAATGCCGATTTACCAACAATATCGTACTCCTCCCCAACGCTCACCGCCCAGAAGAACAAGGCACGCTTAATGCCCGTCAGGTCTCCTCCCTTTGCAATGATCTTGTCGTACACCTTCTCGAGCAAGCGCGGCACGGCCGTAAAGACTTCAGGTTGTACTTCCCGAATGTCATCGCCTATGGTATCCAACGATTCGGCGTAGTACAGCGATACGCCGGAGTACACGTATAAATATATGATCATGCGCTCGTAAATGTGGCACAAGGGCAAAAAGCTCACACCTTTGGCCTGCGTATCGACCGGCAAACGCGGACGACTTCCCATCACATTACTCACGATATTCCTGTGACTCAACATCACTCCTTTAGGTTGGCCCGTAGTTCCAGAGGTGTAGATCAAG
>JAGWBA010000072.1 GCA_021296215.1 Flavobacteriales bacterium | reverse complement strand
AGCCATTATCAATCATCAGGAAGGTATACCGGCCTTCTTTAATAATCGCAGTACTAACGCACATGCCGAGTCACTTAACTCTCAAAGGAGTTAGCGATACGAAACTGTTCCTCTATAGAATCCAAAAAGTATTCGCCTGATCCTGCTACTCCCCATAAAAAAGACCTGATCCCTGACAAAGAAGGATTAAAAAACCATTTAGGGATGGGTAAATCCACCCAAGGAGTTCTTTCAACCATACCTTGCGTTAAGCGAAACGACCTTGCCGCCCATGCGGCAAGCTGACTAGAAGCTGCGAATTTACTGAACTACAGGGTCAATAATACGAGCTTCCATCTTCATCGTCGTACCCATACTGGTCAAAGGAGTCATCGCCGTCGAAGATGTCGTCGGAGCCTTTACTTTCGCCATCTTCACCTGCACTGTCCCAGTCTTTGTCCGGGGCTTCGTCAGGAGTGTTGCCTACAGAAAGAACCAATTGTGGGTAATCGACTCCGCTTTCGGGCTCAAAAATGTCCATCACTTCGACGAAAAAGGTCCACATACTCAAGAAATCGTACACGTACAGCATGCGCTGATTCTTCTTTTCGAGCTTTTGATGTATGGCCAGATCCGACATTCCTTCCTGATCATCGCCCATGGCGAATAGAGGCAATTCATCGCCTTGCTCCCAATCGTCGTCACTTTCGTAGAAAGAGGCCATCTGGGTTCCGTCAAAACCAAAAGCCTGCTGAATGCTGTTGTGTAGGTCTTCAAATGTAGAGTCGTGCCGGATCTCGATGTCTCTAAAAATATCATCCTGACTGTCCAGGATCACGCGCATTCTATAGATCATAGCTTGTTATTTTTTAGGGTTCAGCCCTTGTTCCGACGCGAGCTCTATCATCATTTTCCAGGCTTCCTCGCGTTCGTTTTTTATTTTTCCTTCTAAAATGGCCTCTTTAATGGCGTTCTTGATATCGCCAATGATCCTACTCGGTGGAACATCAAAGGTGGTCATGATGTCCTCACCGCTGATCGGAGGCTCAAAGTTCACGATCCGATCTCGCTCTTCGACCTCTTTCAGTTTTTGTCGGACGATTTGATAGTTCCGCAAGTACTTCATGCGCTTCCACTCGTACTGAGTAGTCATGTCGGCTTCGCATAGCAGCATCAGGTCACCTACATCTTCTCCGGCATCAAAGAGCAAACGCCTAACCGCGGAATCGGACACCTCTTTACCCGATAAGGCAGTGGGTCGACTGCTCATTTTAACCAGCTTCTTCACGTACTTCATCTTCTCGTTCATCGGCAACTTCAATTTACGGAAGATCTTGGGGATCATCTTGGACCCCACGAATTCGTGTGAATGAAAGGTCCAACCGATCTTTTTGTCGTACCGTTTTACCACCGGCTTTCCAATGTCGTGTAAAAGAGCTGCCCAGCGCAACCATAAATCCTCGGAGGTCGCCGCCAGGTTATCGGTCACTTGTAAAGTGTGGTAAAAATTGTCCTTGTGCGTTTGGCCGTCAACGTCTTCAACACCTTTAAGGGTTAGTAGCTCGGGAAAAAAATGTTCGAGCAAACCGGTTTCTTCCAAGAGCTTCCAGCCAACCGAGGGCCTTTCAGCCATCATGATCTTGTTCAGTTCATCGGTTATCCGCTCCTGAGAAATAATCTCAATGCGCGCGGCGTTGCGCGAAATGGCTTCAAAACTCTCTTTTTCGATCTCGAATCCGAGCTGAGTAGCGAACCTAATACCCCGCATCATGCGCAAGGGATCGTCACTATAGGTGCGACCCGGATCAAGTGGAGTCCTTACGATTCCATCATTCAAGTCACGCACTCCGCCAAACGGGTCAAGCAACTCTCCGAAGTTATCTTTGTTAAGCCCAAGCGCTAGTGCATTAATGGTAAAATCGCGACGCTTTTGATCGTCTTCCAGAGTTCCGTCCTCAACGATCGGCTTACGCGAATCGGCCCTGTAGCTCTCTTTTCGCGCTCCTACGAACTCGACTTCCCAGTCACCGTGACGCAACATCGCCGTGCCGAAATTCCTGAAGACCTGTACCTTGGGTTTGTGGGGCAATAATGCGGCTACGGCCTCGGCGAGTTCGATCCCGCTCCCTACCGCTACGATGTCCACGTCCTTGGGTCGGCCGCGATGCAATAAGCAGTCACGAACGTACCCGCCTATGACATAGGTCTCTACATTTTTAGCCTCAGCGGCGCGCTGTATATAAGCGAATATCTCGGGTTCGAGGTGCGATTCCATCCATTGGATTTAGACGGCTGCAAAGGTACAAAAGCTATAGCTTCCCAGTGCGCCGCAAATCCCACATCTTGAGATAGCGCATGCGCACGGCATAGGCCTGTAGGTAGCTGATCGCTAGCCCTGGAACGGCGTCTCTGAATCCACCCTTCAACCAATAGTGTTTGAAAAATCTAAAGGCTGGCTTACACCACAAATGGTAGAATCCGATGCGCCCGGTTTTGGGGTGGTAATCGCGCGCTTGCCAATCGGCATAGCGGTTGAGCTTGCGCACATAGGCGTTGAGCCCCAGATAGGTGTCGTGATCAATGGAGTTCTTCAATTGCCCAACGGGTCCATCCGCGAGCACCTCGGCGTGCACGTGCTTATTTTCGTAGCGGCATTTACTCTTCCTAAAGAGCCTGATCACCCGGTCTCCCTGCCAACCCGAATAACGGATCCAGCGGCCCATGAACTTGTTTCTTCGCGGAATCCAAAACGCCACCTCCAAAGGGTCTGAGGCCACGGTCGCTTCCACTTCGGCCCGTAGGGCCATAGGAACTACCTCGTCGGCATCGAGCAAAACGATCCACTCGTGGCTAGCCTGCGGAATGGCCCAGTTCTTTTGCGACGCGCTGTTCTCGTATTCGCGCTGAATGATGCGTGCCCCGTGTTTCCGCGCAATGTCCAAACTCGCATCCGTGCTGAACGAATCGACCACCAACAATTCATCGGCGAATTTCACCGATTCTATGGCGGCCTCGAGCGTCTGCTCCTCGTTAAAGCATGGAATTATGGCGGTAATTTTCTCCACGAGCGAAAGTTAGCGGTTTTTGACAACGCGCAAATACTCGTTGTACAGTGCCCGAGTAGTGCGCTCCAAGGTGAATTTCTGAAGATGCTCCTCCAGTTCTATAGTATGCGACTCGCGGCGCGATGCAGCCCTTACACCCTCCACAATACTTTCCGGCTTGTGCACGTCGACATACGTGCCGAAAGCACCGGCGGCTTCCTTAAAACACCCCTTAGCGTTGGCCACGACCGGCGTGCCTTGGAATAACGACTCGATGATCGGAATCCCAAACCCCTCGAAAAAACTCGGATATAAGGTCAGTTGAGCCCCTTTGTACAACGCCGGTAAAAAGGCCATTGGCACATCGTCGAGTATCTTCACTCGATTCTCGAGACCGAGGTCCGCGATCCGCTGATCGACCTCCTTCTGATGATCGGTCTTTCTGCCAACCAAGACCAAGGTCGTTTTATCCAGCATGGCAAGGACCTCCAAAGAACCTAGAACGTTCTTACGCGGTTCAATGGTTCCGACCTGAAGTACGTACTTTTCGGGCAGTTGGTATCCCGTGCGAATTTGCTGAACGGTCTCCGGTTTAACTTCTTTCTGAAATCCGGGGTGACACGTTTGGTAAACCACGGCGATCTTTTCGGCCGGTACCCGGTAAAACTCGATGAGGTCTTTTTTGGTCCGCTCACTTATAGCGATGATCCGATCGGCCGAAGCACAAGCCTCTTTGGTCTTGCTGCGGTAGATCATGCGATCGATCCGTTTGTAGTAGTCCGGAAATCGCTCAAAGATCAGGTCGTGCACCGTAACGATCGATTTACCGTTGAATGCATCGATCCCCGAAGGCAGCTCATTGGATAACCCGTGAAAAAGGTCGACCCCATCTTCATGTAGGTCGCTGACGATACCTTTCCGCCTCCAAAGGGCAGGGGCGAGGCGATCTTTCCATGCACTTGGATATTTCCGCTGTAAGCGGTCGTGACCGAAATCAAAGCCGTCGCCTTTTTTGGGCGAATAAAGCACGTATTCATTCGCCGACTCCAGGGCACACAATCCGCGGATAACATCGCGACTGTAATTCCCCAGGCCGGATGAGTTATGCTCGGCCCGCTTTCCGTCGAATCCTATCTTCATTACACGGCTACGTTGTGATCGCGCAAGGCTTGATTCAAGCTCGTTTTCTTGTCCGTACTTTCTTTTCGCTTGCCGATGATCAACGCGCACGGAACATTGTAGGTTCCGGCCGCGAACTCTTTCGGCACGCTGCCCGGAATTACCACAGAGCCGCGGGGTACTCGTCCGCGGATCTCAACCGGCTCGTCACCGGTAACGTCAATGATGCGGGTACTGGCGGTCAATACCACGTTGGCTCCCAACACGGCTTCGCTCTCGATATGAACTCCTTCGACCACGATACAGCGCGACCCAATGAAGCAGTTATCTTCTATGATCACCGGGGCCGCTTGCAACGGTTCTAGAACTCCGCCGATTCCGACTCCTCCACTCAAGTGAACATTCTTTCCTATTTGGGCGCAGGAACCTACGGTCGCCCATGTATCGACCATCGTGCCGGAATCTACGTAGGCTCCGATATTCACGTAAGAAGGCATCATGATGACCCCGGGAGCAACATATGCCCCATGGCGAGCAATGGCGTGGGGCACAACCCGCACACCCAATTCTGCATAATTTGTTTTCAGTGGAATTTTATCGTGGTACTCGAAAATGCCGACCTCGAGCTTCTCCATCTTGCGAATAGGGAAGTAGAGCACGACCCCTTTCTTGACCCATTCGTTCACCTGCCATCCATCGTCCGTGGGCTCGGCACAGCGCAATTCACCGCTGTCGATCAATCGCACCACTTCTACAATGGCCTCAATGGTATCGGGCTGCTCAAGTAGGGAGCGATCGTCCCAAGCCGCTTCGATCTTTTGTCTCAATTTTTCCATGGCGTCAAAGATAGAAAAACAACCCCGCCACCACAGGGGGTGAATGGCCGTGCTCAGTCGTGCATCGGCCCGTAGGGCCATAGAGTTAATATTATATTAAACAACTATAAATTTATGTAAAACATAAATAAATGTATATTTGAACCAAATTTAAAGATTATGAGTGAAGACAAATACATTTCTTGGGCACGCTTCCTGTTGCGGTTGTCTCCGGTCTTTCTGGGGATCTTTGCAACGGCGATCGTCATTTTCTTGGTTCATTGGCATTTTGATCCGCAATTCTACAGTAATGTGGAAGCCCGGACCTTGGGGAATGCGCGATTCGGACTTGCGCCATTGACCCGGGTGGGTAGTGGCGAGGCCGCCGTTCCGTTGAGCGATATTCCGAATATCATGCTCTATTGGGTGTTTATACGCACAGCGGCATTTGTGGCCATGGTAGCGGCGATCATGCAGCAAGGGCTTTGCGTACTGAGCAACTTGGCCACCTTGAAGACCTTTTACGAAGAAAACATAAAGGCCTTTGAGACCATGGCCCGATACGCTTTTTTCATTTCGATCCTGAGCAGCTTCAATTTTCTACTGACTTCGGATAACTTCTCTTTCGGGCTTCATTTTCCAATTGGGCTGCTGCTTTTTGCGTTGGCCTGTGTCATCATTGCGCGGGTATTCGATCAAGGCCGCCAGCTGTCCGAAGAGCAAAAACTCATCGTATGAGCATAGTCGTCAATATCGATGTTATGCTCGCGCGTCGTAAAATGAAGCTCAAAGATTTGGCGGAACACGTGGGCATTAGCGTCACAAACCTATCTTTATTGAAAACCGGTAAGGCCAAAGGGGTGCGTTTTGAAACGCTGGCTGCCATTTGCCAAGCGCTCGAATGCCAACCCGGAGATCTCCTCGAATACAGCGAATCATGAAAAGGTCATTTCTCCTTTGTTTTCTTTTTTTGGCCCTCACGGGCCGATGGGCAACTGCGCAGAAATATCCCGACACATCGTTTAGCCCGCCCATCGTCGACCCTTTATTTGAACCGGGTGAAGGAGCAACCGTCTACATCGACGGAGCGCACAATAACTTTCATAAGCTCGATGGCGGTTACCGCGCATTTGCATCCTCCTCGAACGCGATGGCTATCAGGTAAAGGCGAATGGCCAACTATTTACCCGCGAAAGCCTCGAGAAGATGGACGTACTGGTGATATCCAACCCGATCAATGCTCAAAATCAAGGCCGTTGGTGGCGACCTATATACTCGGCCTTTACCGATGAAGAAGTGAAGGCGGTGGACGAGTGGGTAGCCTCGGGCGGACGACTATGGCTGATCGCCGATCACATGCCCTTTGCCGGAGCAGCGGCTAACCTGGCCAAACCTTTCGGTGCCACATTTCACGATGGATTTGGTGCCGATACCACGCAGAACGGAGCCACGCTTTTATGTAGATCGTGCGGAACCTTGGCCAATGACCCGATCGTGAACGGTATCAGGCCCTAATTGCGGAGCGACAGCATCTACTCCTTTACCGGACAGGCCTTTGAGGTCAATGACGCTTTCAGGAACATTATGCCCCTCGATGAAAAATGGCTCAGCTTGGAGCCCGACACAGCGTGGCGATTCAACTCGGAACCCCCTCGTTTTTCAGCTTCGGGTTGGTCGCAAGGAGCAGTGCGCGAATACGGGAAGGGCAAGGTGATCCTATGGGGCGAAGCCGCCATGTTTACGGCTCAAGTAGTGGAGACGGAGCAAGGGACCTTCAAAGCCGGAATGAATAGCGACCGAGCGTCCAACAACTACAAGCTCCTACTGAGCCTAATGGAGTGGCTCATCGATTGACGATCCCTTCGGTTTTACTACTTTTGCGCTCATGCCCAGAGCACTAGCTTTCGACATAGGTAAAAAGCGCATAGGAATTGCGGCAACGGATGAACTTCAGATGATCGCATCTGGTTTAAAGACCGTGGCTCCGAATGAGGTATTCGCATTCGTTTCAGATTACCTCGACCGCGAGAACGTCGAAGTCTTTGTCTTGGGTGATCCGCGCCACCTGGATAACACGGAAGCCGAGAGCATGCCCTTGGTCGACCAGTTCGAAAAATCGTTGAATAAACGCCATCCGCAGGTGCGGATCGACCGGGTCGATGAACGCTTCACTTCCGTAATGGCCTCGAGGGCCATGCTGGAAATGGGCATGAAAAAGAAGGACAGAAAAAACAAAGCCAACGTCGACGAGATCAGTGCCGTATTGATCTTGCAGTCGTGGCTCGATCAACAATCAAGGTGCTCATGATATTACCGATCGTAGCATATGGAGACCCTGTGCTTCAACAAGAGGGGAAAGAGCTAACTCCCGGTCATCCGGGCTTGTCGGAACTCATCGATAACATGTTCGAAACCATGTACTCGGCCCACGGAGTAGGTTTGGCTGCACCGCAGGTTGGGCAAGGACTGAAGCTATTCGTCGTTGATGCATCTCCATTCGCCGAGGACGAACCAAGCCTGGAAAACTTTAAAAAAGTATTCATCAATCCGGTGATCCTCTCCGAAGAGGGCGATGAATGGACCTTCAATGAAGGGTGTTTGAGTTTTCCCGACCTGCGTATTGATATCGATCGACAAGAGCAAGTAACGATTCGTTATCAGGATCGCGATTTCAATACCCATGAGGAAACCTACACCGGATTGGCTGCCCGGGTGATCCAACACGAATACGACCACGTTTACGGTATAGTCTTTACCGATCGGGTAACACCTATTCGACGCAGAATGCTGAAAGGTAAAATGAATAATATAGCCAAAGGGAAAGTGCAGGCCGATTACAAAATGCGCATTTTCTCTTCAAAAGGAAGTACTATCAAATGATGAAAAAAGCATTGCCCTTATTTCTCGTTTTAACCTTGTCATTTGCGTGCCAGTCGCAGCAACCCGAGGCGGTTCGAGCGATCGAAGCACAAGAGGCTATTCTTTTTAACGACACCACCGGAGTCGTAGATCCCAAAGCCGGAGCAACAATGATCGAGCTCTATTTAGCCTATGCCGATAGCAACGTCGCCGACACCGCTCGAACGGCGGACTACTTGTTCAAAGCTGCCGAGGTGTCGATGGGCATTGGGGAGTATTGGAAATCGATACAGCTCTTCAATCGCATGAAGCAGACCTATCCGAATCACGAACTGGCGCCTGAAGCCTTGTTCTACCAAGGCTTTATATTTGAGAACTACGTTGGGCTTACCGAATATGCGCGGAAGTCGTATGCCGAATATCTACAGAAGTACCCCGAAGGAGCTCGGGCACAAGATATTCGCAATACTTTAGCAGTAATGGATCGCCCTATCGAGGACGTAGTAAAGGATTGGGAACAGAATCAAAATCAAGGAACGGAGAAGGAATGAATTTAGAAGGAATTTTGTCGATTGCCGGAAAACCCGGTTTGTATAAACTCGTCGCTCAAAGTCGCAGTGGTATCATCGTGGAGTCTCTGCTCGACGGGAAACGCATACCCGTAAGTCAGGCCTCGAACATTTCGGCCCTTAGCGACATCGCAATCTTCACTTGGAGTGAGGAGAAACCCCTTAGCGAGATCTTTAAGGCGATCAAGGATAAGGAGAGTGGACCAACACCGGTGAAACACAAGGACAGCGGTGCTAAGCTAGTAGCCTACTTTGCCGAAGTGGAGCCCGACTACGACACCGATCGCGTGTATGCTTCAGACATCAAAAAGGTGATTCAATGGTACAATCTGTTGGAGGAAAAAGGGCTTCTTGAGGCCGAAGCCGAATCGGAAGCTGAATCAGCCGCGAGCGAAGCCAAAAAGGACGAAGAAGAATAAATGCTTGAATTGACCCCGAAAAAGCGCCGGTTCATATCCGATGAACTGGCTATGGACGATTGGAATCAAATTGAACCGTATTACGATGAGCTCGAGCGCAGAGCATTGAATTCGGTTGATGATCTGGAGCAATGGTTGCGGGATCGAAGTGAACTCGAAAGTGCGCTCGCCGAGGAGCTTGGCTGGCGTTATATTCACATGAGTCGCGATACGGCTAGTGAAGAAGTTTCCGCTGCTTACAAGATCATGATCGCGGAGGTACTGCCAAAGGTCGCACCCAAAGAGCATGCCCTGAATGTCAAAGCAGTAGAATCTCCCTTTTTTCAGAAGCTCGATCACGATACCTACCGTATTTATACCAGAGGGATTCGTGAGCAGATCGAACTGTTTCGCGAGGAGAATATCCCACTTCAGACAGAACTAGCCGAATTAGCTCAGAAATACGGAGCCATCACGGGTGCCATGGAAATTGAGTGGCATGGCGAATCGATCACCTTGCAACAAGCCGGTGTTCTGTTGAGGGAGAACGATCGCTCCCTTCGGGAGGATGTGTACCGGCACGTGCAACAGGCGCGTTTGGCTCGAAAAGATGAGCTCAACGAACTGTTCGACCAACTCATTGCAAAGCGTCAACAAGTTGCACGAAATGCGGATTTTGAGAACTATCGCGATTTCAAGTTTAAAGAACTGGGCCGGTTCGATTATTCAGTGGACGACTGTATCGATTTTCACAAAAGCATCTCCGAGGCCATCGTTCCGGTCGTACGCTCGTTCGATGAGGGCCGAAAACAAAGAATGGGGCTGGATACTCTGCGGCCCTGGGATACGCACGTTGATCCCGAAGGCCGCGATCCCCTTCAGGTCTTCGACGGCACTGAAGATGACTTGCTCGCTAAGACACTGAAGGTCTTTATGGCCGTTGATCCATTTTTCGCCGATTGCCTGGTGAAGATGGACGAAATGGGCCACTTGGATCTTGAATCCAGAAAGGGCAAGGCACCGGGTGGATACAACTATCCGCTGTACGAAACAGGTGTTCCGTTCATCTTTATGAATGCCGCCGGTGTGTTGCGCGATTTCGTGACCTTGGCACACGAAGGTGGACACGCGGTGCACAGTTTTTTGACTCGCGATTTCGAGATCAAGGAATTCCAAAGAACTCCATCCGAAGTGGCTGAGCTAGCTTCCATGTCGATGGAGCTCATTAGCATGGAACACTGGC
Source organism: Flavobacteriales bacterium (assembly GCA_021296215.1). NCBI lineage: Bacteria > Pseudomonadati > Bacteroidota > Flavobacteriia > Flavobacteriales > Flavobacteriales bacterium. The sequence continues at coordinate 2,342 of JAGWBA010000072.1, read as the reverse complement.
ACTTGTTGTTTGACGATGAGGACTTGACTCGACGTGCCAAGAAAGAACACCTGGAAAAAGTATTGGAGGTATTGCCCTGGATCGCAACGATCGACAGCTTCCAACACTGGCTTTATACGCACGATCACGACGCATCCGGCCGAGAGGCCGCCTGGCTCGAAATAAAGAAGCAGCAAAGTGCCGGAGTGGTCGATTATTCGGGGCTCGAAGACGAGCTGCGCAATCAATGGCAAGCGCAATTGCACCTTTTTGAAGTGCCGTTCTACTACATCGAGTACGGAATGGCACAGTTGGGGGCGATCGCCATTTGGCGTTGGTACAAAGATGATCCGGTTCAGGCGCTGGCCGATTATAAAGCTGCGCTGCAGCTGGGATATACTAAAGGTATCGGCGAGATTTATCAGCGCGCCGGTGTACGGTTCGACTTCAGCCTGAACTACGTGCAAGAGCTGGCCGATTTCGTGTACAACGAATGGAAAAACCTATAAGATGCCCAGTCACTCGACCTCGGAAAAATTAGAGGCCTTACAACGATTGCTGACCATTATGGACGAGCTCCGCGAGCAGTGCCCTTGGGATCGCAAGCAAACCATGGAAAGCCTGCGCCACCTCACCATCGAAGAAACGTACGAATTGGCTGATGCTATCCTAGATGCCGATTTGGAAGAGGTGAAGAAGGAGTTGGGCGACTTAATGCTGCACATGGTATTTTATTCGAAGATCGGCGACGAAAAAGGCGCTTTCGATGTGGCCGATGTGCTACATTCGGTATGCGATAAACTCGTCGAACGCCACCCGCACATCTACGGCGATGTGGAGGTTCAGGATGAGGAGGAAGTGAAGCAGAACTGGGAGAAGATCAAGCTCAAAGAAGGCAAAAAGAGCGTACTCGAAGGTGTTCCCAAGAGTTTGCCTGCGCTGGTGAAAGCATCCCGCATTCAGGACAAGGCGCGCGGGGTTGGGTTCGACTGGGATAACCGCGATCAGGTCTGGGATAAGGTACAAGAAGAACTGAACGAATTCAAAGAGGAAGTCGATTCGGGTAACGCAGAACGCATGGAGGGGGAGTTTGGCGACCTACTTTTCTCGCTGATCAACTATGCGCGCTTTATCGATGTAAATCCCGAAGATGCACTCGAGCGCACCAACAAGAAGTTCATTCAGCGTTTTCAGCATATGGAGATGGCCCTGCGGGCCGATGGGAAATCCTTGGCCGATATGACCCTCGCGGAGATGGACGTGTATTGGGAAGCGGCGAAGAAATGATCTACATCGACATCATTTCCTGAATTTTCACTTCACAACTTTCCAATCTCCACGAAAGATGCGGGTATCCATTAACGAGTTCCACAGCATCGTTCTCGTTTTCGGCCTGAATGATGGAATAGCCACATATGGGGTCAGTTCCATTATCAACGGTGCTGTCTGCTTTAATGATGATTGCAAGACCGAGTGGAGCACCCCTGTCGAGAAGTTTATCTCCACCTTTCCCGGCCCATTCAGTCCATAGATTCATGAATTTCCCCTTTCCTTTGACCAACCATCACGAGACGCATGAGTTCATCGAACGGAGCGCGGCAGGTCAATAGATTTTTCTTCAAAGCGATATAGATTAGATAGCCACACTGAACATCCACTGTACCCCGAACTCGTCGGTACACAGGCCAAAGTAAGAGCCCCAAAAGGTCTCGTTCATTGGCATGGTCACCTTACCGTCTTTCGATAATTCATCGAACAATCGATCAGCCTCCTCACGTGTGTCAATGTCCAAAGACACCGACATATTGGTGCCAACACTGAAATCCGGGGCCCACTGTCCGCCCGTATCACTTCCAAAAAACGACATTTTATCATTCACCTTCAAGGAGATATGCATGATCATATCCTTCATTTCTTCCGGTATGGGCATCCCGTCTTGTGGAGGCATTTCTCCGAAGGTGGATACCGATTCGAATTCTCCACCGAAGATGGATTTATATCGGTCGAAGGCTTTGCGGCAAGTGCCAAGAAAATTCAAGTAGACGGAGTAGGAGGTCATAGCTAAAGGAGTGATTTTGATTTGATATCAAGTTAGATAAAAAACACAAACGGCGGGTATTCACCCGCCGCTTATGTCATTAACCTAAACTGAATCTACTATGAAAAGAAAACTACTCCTATATCGATGCCAAGTTGGGCTTTTTACAGGACAAAGATCTACTTGATTTGTCACCCGTAAATAACCTTAAAAAGAACGTTGTGTTAAGTGATTTCAGAACCCTTGGCTACGGGTCACGTCCATTTTGTGGGGAGCGTTTGAAGAATTGCTACATTTCGTTCAAAAGAAATGGGGGATTTGGTAT
>JAGWBA010000071.1 GCA_021296215.1 Flavobacteriales bacterium | reverse complement strand
CCAATACCAAATCCCCCATTTCTTTTGAACGAAATGTAGCAATTCTTCAAACGCTCCCCACAAAATGGACGTGACCCTTTGTCAGCTTAACCAGAATCCCAAAATCGTGTCAAGATCTTTGATGTCTTGAGCACAATCGATCTTTTGAGCTTCCATTAGCTCGAACCAATATCGAAACTCTTCAGCCTACTTAAGTGCAATTCTTAGTTTGTGTATCCAATCTTTCCGACTCTCTGCTCTCTTTGATTCTCGAATATTTGCCCCAATTGACGTACTTGATCTGACAAATTGAGAACTCAATTCTCGATATTCCGGAGGCAACTTCCCTTTCCACTTAAAGGAATTTCAGGCAAACTCGAACGACTTCCTTTGTAGCGCTTCGTACATTCCACCCATGTAATACCTTCCAGGGCCAATCTTTGTCCTTTTGACTTTATTAGTCATTGAATAAATCAATTATTCCAATAATTGAAACTGACTGTATATCATACAACTGACTTTACTGAGTAAACCTTATTCGAAGCTATGCTTCGAACTGAGTTCCTATAAGAAATATGAATTCGTTTGTAACAAATCGTATATTCTCGCGTCTACTATAAAACCTTCTCTCTTGAGCACTATCCTCAACATCTCTCAACTCAGTAAGTCTTACGGAAAGGTCAAGGCTTTACAGCAACTCGACATGTCCATTGAGCGTGGGCAGGTACACGGTATCCTAGGACCGAATGGCTCTGGTAAAACTACGACCCTCGGTATCATTCTCGGCGTGCTGAACGCGGATAATGGATCCTTCGACTGGTTCGGAACCCCCGTACTTCACAGGAGTCTACAGCGAATAGGCGCCATATTGGAAACGCCGAACTTTTACCCATATCTCAGCGCTGTTAAGAACCTCGAGGTCGTTAGATTGATCAAGGGAGTTGAAAAACATCGAATCGATGAGGTTTTGGAGCAAGTGAACCTCGCGGGTCGCAAGCACGACAAATTCTCAACGTACAGCTTGGGTATGAAGCAGCGCTTGGCCATAGCCTCCGCTCTGCTTAATGAACCTGAGATCTTGGTTCTCGATGAACCTACCAATGGCCTCGATCCTCAGGGAATTGCAGAAGTTCGCGAACTGATCATGCGTATTGCACGAGAGGGAACCACCATTTTGATCGCGAGCCACTTACTGGATGAGATCGAAAAAGTTTGTTCCCACGTGACCATATTGAAACAAGGGAAACGCCTTTTTACCGGACCTGTGGACGAAGTCTTTGCAACGGCCGGATTAATAGAGGTCGGTGCCGTCGATCGAGACGCGCTTGAAAAAGCATGCCATGGGTATCCTGGCATTAAGAGCATCAGTCACGATGCTCGTAAACTACATCTCAACCTAGAAGACAAGGTAGATCCGGCGGCACTGAATAAATTCTTGGCTGAGCAGGGAATTCTGGTAGACCATTTGGTGTACCGAAAATCTAGTCTAGAGCAACAATTCCTCGAACTCGTAAGCAAATCCAAATGATCAGACTACTTCGCATAGAATGGCTAAAACTCAGAAATAGCCGCGCATTCATCATTATCGGTGGATTCTACGTTCTGCTCATGGCCTTGGTGGCGTGGGGAATGGGCTATGTCCACTTTGATGTAGGAACTCAAAATGGGATCAAAACCACGATCAACCTTGGCAAACTGGGTTTCTTCGACTTCCCCTATATCTGGAAAAATATCAGCTATATCGCCGGCTTTTTCAAGTACATACTGGCCATACTCGTGGTGATCTTCATCAGTAATGAGTACAGTTACAGGACCGTTAGACAAAACGTCATCGACGGGCTTTCTCGACAGGAGTTCATTACTTCAAAATTGCTCATGATCCTTATGTACTCGGTGGTAAGCACGATCTTGGTTGTGCTGATCACGACGATCTTAGGAATACTCTTCTCAAACAATCAAGCATGGGACGTTATCTTCCTAAAGATCGATTTCGTTCTGGCCTATTTTCTGGAGACATTGACCTACCTCATTTTCTCCTTCTTCGTCGCCTATTTGATCAAACGAACTGGATTCGTGATCATAACCTTGGTACTCTACACCTTCGTCATAGAACCAATTGCCGTTTGGCAGATTGGAGAACCTGTAGGTAAATTCTTACCCATACAAAGTATTCGAGAAATGAGCGAAATTCCGTTCAAAAGGTACATCAAGGACATTGTTGAGCTAAACATCATGGAGAGCGCCGATATCTCGGCCATGTTCCGAACGATCGTCTGGGGGGGGGTCTTTACTTGGCTGACCTACTACCTCTTTGGAAAGCGAGATATCCTGAGTTAAGGGCTTTACTATCTTTGCCTCAATGAAAGAGGTGAAACCGGATAAAGACCAGTCGTTGAAAAGACAGATTCACGAAGTAATTTTCGAAGCGGATACGCGTGCCGGAAAGATCTTTGACGTCGGTCTTTTCATTGCCATTATCTTGAGTTTGATCGCCGTTATGCTGGAAACTGTCCCCGGCTATCGCGAAACTCACGGCCAGAGAATTAGGATCATCGAGTGGATCTTCACGCTCCTCTTCACGATTGAGTATTTACTTCGCATATACAGTGTAACTAAGCCTTGGCGCTACGCTAAAAGCTTCTACGGAGTTATAGACCTCTTGTCCATTCTACCCACGTATATAGGCCTCTTCTTTGCCGGAAGTCAAGCTTTGATGGTCATTAGAGGAGTTCGACTTCTTCGGATATTCAGGGTACTCAAACTCAGCCGCTACCTCTTTGAGGCCGAAATGCTCGGAAAAGCGCTGAAGGCTTCACAACGAAAGATCACCGTATTCCTGTTGGCCGTAGTTACCATCGTCATGATCGCCGGTGCCGTTATGTACGTCGTTGAAGGTGGAGAAAATGGATTCGACAGTATCCCAAAAAGTATTTATTGGGCCATCGTAACGCTTACCACGGTTGGTTATGGAGATATTTCTCCGGGAACCACACTAGGACAATTCATTGCCTCGTTCATTATGATCCTGGGTTATGGAATACTAGCCGTTCCCACGGGAATTGTCACCTCGGAAATGAAACGGATCGATTCCAATGATCGGCATACCAATAATGCCTGTCCGCACTGCAGTGCTGAAGGGCACCGAGGAAATGCTGAATTCTGCTACAATTGCGGAGGAAAACTTGACTGATGGAGAACGAAAAGTACTTGGTCGTTGTAGCAGGACCAACAAGCGTAGGAAAAACGGCCTTGAGCGTGCAATTGGCTTTGAATCTGGAAACGGAGATTCTTTCGTTTGATTCACGTCAATTCTACCGCGAAATGAAGATCGGTACCGCACCTCCCAGCGAGAAGGCGCTTTCGTTAGTGCCACACCATTTCATATTTCACAAGTCGATACACGACGAGTATTCTGTCGGCGCCTACGAGCATGATGCCCTTCAAAAGCTGGGGCAACTTTTCCACAAAAAGGATGTAGTCGTTGCGGTGGGTGGCTCGGGCCTCTACATGGATGGATTGACCAAAGGCCTAGACGAGTTTCCGAAAGTGGAGCCCGGAGTTCGTTTAAAATTGAATCAGGAATTTAGAAAGTTCGGCATCGAGCATTTGCAACGCGAATTGGCCAATGCCGATCCCGAGTACTACGCCGAGGTCGACCTGAAGAATCCGGCCCGACTCATTCGCGCGTTGGAGATCACCCGGCAAACGGGCAAACCCTATTCGGGATATCGCAAGCAAGATCCCAAAACACGGTTTTTCAAGACCATCAAGATCGCATTGAACCTCAATCGCACCAAGATGTACGATAGGATCAATCAACGGGTCGATGAAATGATGTTGCAAGGACTTTATGAAGAGGCCAAGGAACTTTACCCTTTCCGCGAAAAGAATGCCCTTCAAACCGTTGGGTACCAGGAGCTGTTCGATTACCTAGGCGGCAAGTGGAACCTCGAAACGGCGGTCGAAGAGATCAAAAAGAACACGCGCCGTTATGCGAAGCGTCAACTTACCTATTTACGGGGCGATGAGTCCGTTCACTGGTTCAAGCCAAACGACCTCAATGCCGTGCTCCAAACCATCGAATCGGTCCGAAATGAAGGCACTTAGTACCATTTGCCTCTTTTTATTCGGAATTTCGGCCTACGGCCAGATGGCCATTGGCGGTTCCATCGGCGCCGGAGCGCATAGGGTGTACTTCGATCCATCTGTGAATCAAACCCTTCAAACGAGCCTGGATCTGAGGTTAGGTTTTCAATATGTCAACGAAAGGAATTCCGGGGTATCTCTCGAAATCGCACAAACCCGGCTGGGCTGGGTATTAGACGACGAGGACTCTACGTTTTCAGTAGAGTGGCCCCAAACCGAACTCCGCTTCTACTCTCACTTCAATATTGGAAAGGGGGTACACCGCATGCCCATTCAACTTGGTCCTTTCGTTGGTTACGCAACAGGCGATTACCCGACCAACGATCGACTCCGTTTTGGTTTGAGCCTTGGAACGGGGTATGCTTTACAAGCAGAACAGAACATCTTCCAGATCATGGTTCACTTTCGCCAGGAGCTCGTTCCTATTTTTCCGGTCGACGACTACCTCTATAGTTTGCCATTATCTGCTACGGTAAGTGTTGGCTATTACCGACTGCTCCGTTTAGAATGAGAACCGCTCCCCTTCGTTAGCGGCAAAGGTTTGGGTAAATATGGTGCGCGCCTCCTTGACCAATGCGTCGATATCGTCGTATCGAGCCGAAAAATGACCAATGATCAATTTCTTCACCCCACCTTTTTGAGCCATCGTTGCCGCGTTCATTGTAGTACTGTGCTTGGTCTTATCGGCACGGGCTACATCTTTGTCTGCAAAGGTTGCCTCGTGATAAATTAGATCGGCACCCGAAATTGAGATCGCATTATCAGCCTTATAAGCCGTATCGGAGAAGAACACGTAGGTCTTAGGGTCAGGAGGGGCCGTTGTAAGCTCCTCATTTGGGATAACGGTACCATCTCCTCTATCCCGGTCCGCCCCACCTTTGATTTGATCTCGTATGTACTTCGGAATACTGTACTCTTCCAGCTTTTCCTTGATCAGGTTTCTGGGCTTCTTTTTCTCTGTGAATTTGAATCCCCAGGTATCAATACTGTGGTCCATCAATAAGGTATCGACCACCACTTTCCGCGTTTCGAGGATTCGCTCTTCTCGATTTGGATCTAAAGAGTGAAACTCAATGGGGTATTTCAGTCTGGACCCACTAACCTTGAATTGTAACTGCAGTACTTCCCACAGATCTTTTGGGCCATACACATGCAGTGCTTTACGTTTATCGAGCAGATGTAAACTGCTTAAAAATCCAACGAGGCCGAAGAAGTGATCTCCGTGTAAGTGGCTAATGAATATGTGATCGATCTGCCCGAAACGCACGTCATTTCGGCGCATTTGAATCTGTGCACCTTCACCACAATCGATCAAGAACAGCTCATCGCGCATGCGCAGAATTTGGCTGGTCGGAAAGCGGTTCGAAGTAGGAGTTGCGCTTCCACAGCCGAGTATGAGCAGTTCGTTGGGATTATTCATGAATGGTGACTCTTCGGGTAAGTGTACCCCGATCGGTCGAAAGCTGTATCAAATAAATTCCGTTCGAAGGAGTTCCGATGTTAATTCGCGTTTCCGTACCCGGCAAATGCAAGAACTCACCCTGGCTTACAAGTCGACCGCTGAGGTCGATCAGCGTCCACTCAACGGTCTGCTCCGCAATATTCGCCAGTTCGATATTGAGGTGATCAGAAGCTGGGTTCGGGTACAATTCGAGGGACACTTTTTTGTTTTCATTCAACGAGGCAGGTGCATTTACCTGTATCTTGAAACGGTTCTCCGTTTGAAGCGTATCGATCGGAAAGGTCAAAACTTGCAAATACCCTCTTATCCCCACTTCCAGGTTATGCTCTTGAACAGGCCCTGTTGGGGTCCCGAAGATTCGAACACATCCGTTGGTTCCGCCAGGCCATGAGCAGGTGGCGTTATCGCAATTGAAGCTCAATCCGGCGGGCAAATTGTTGATCAACTCCAAGCGGAAGCTATCTACGGTTGCACTAACGGTGGTTCCTGCAAAAACGATCGACGTATCCGATGGAATACCAACCTGGATAACTTGATCGTACATAGTACCGATCTCGGCATCCGGCAAATTAACGGTAGCATCGCCATTAACCGTACTACCGGCGGGAGGGAATATTCCGGGAGCCGTGATGCTGGCATCGGGCGTACACTGCCCCATCGTGCCGTAGGCACTAAAAACAATTAATAAGGAGAGTAGTAATCTTTTCATAGGTCGTATTGTCTTTCTAGTTCGTCAAAATTGAAATAATCGATCGCTTCGTGTTCGGTAGGAACGATCGGGATGTTGTCATCAAAGGCCTTCACTACGGCTTCCCGTGCATTGATTAGCACGAAAGTCCGCTGCTCTTCTATTTGCTTTTCGGCTCGGTCGACCAAGGCATCCACGGCGTCCGGAGTTACCTCGATCGCTTTTTGAACATCAATGATCAGGTGGTGACCTTGATCGTAATGATCCTTCAGCTCAGTTTCCATTTGCCCAAAAACCGTGCCATCGATCAGCTCAACGAAGCATCGTGCGATGAAGTACTTTTCATTTGGTTCTACCTCGAAGATCATGACTTAGCGCGTTCGATTTTAGCCGCCAAAAGGTACAGAACGGCCATTCGGACCGCGACTCCGTTTTCTACCTGGTGCAAAATAATACTGTGTTGACTGTCCGCCACATCCGAGGTGATCTCGACACCGCGGTTGATAGGACCGGGATGCATAATCGTGATCGGATCCTTGAGACGGTTCAGACGATCGAGGTTAACCTGATATTGGGACGAATACTCGCGCAAGGAGGGGAAGAACTTGGTGTCTTGCCGCTCCAACTGAATGCGCAGCATATTCGCCACATCGCACCAATCGAGGGCCGTATCGAGATCTGGCTCCACCTCCACTCCCAGAGCTTCAATATGCTTTGGAATGAGGGTCGCGGGGCCACAAACTTTTACCTCCGCACCCAGCTTTTGGAGGGCGAAGACATTACTGAGTGCTACTCGAGAATGAAGGATATCGCCGACGATGACCACCTTTTTGCCTTCGACTCCTCCGAGGCGTTCGCGAATCGAAAAAGCGTCGAGAAGTGCCTGGGTCGGGTGCTCATGGGCGCCATCTCCGGCGTTGACGATTCGGGAGTCGACATTTTTACTTAGGAACATGGTCGCTCCTGGGTTGGGGTGGCGCATGACGATCATGTCGACCTTCATGGCCAGGATATTGTTAACGGTGTCGATCAGGGTTTCTCCTTTGGAAACTGACGACCCGCTTGCCGAGAAACTGACTACGTCGGCTGAAAGTCGTTTCTCGGCCAATTCGAAGCTCAGCTTGGTTCGCGTAGAGTTCTCGAAGAAAAGGTTAGCAATGGTTATGTCACGAAGTGAAGGAACCTTTTTGATCGGGCGATTAATGACTTCCTTGAATTGATCTGCTGTTTTAAAAATAAGTTCGATATCCTCCCGCTGAAGGTCTTTGATACCGAGCAAGTGATTCACAGATAATTCACTCATGATTTTGGGGCACTGATCAGTTCTACTTTATCTTCACCTTCCGACTCCTTCCATTTAACCGAAACGCGTTCGCTCGCTACTGAGTCCACCGCTCTACCGGTATACGTCGGCTCTATGGGCAAATGACGACTGAATCGACGATCGATCAGAACCAGCAACTCCGCATTTGCGGGGCGTCCAAAACTCAGGATGGCATCCATTGCTGCGCGGACGGTTCGACCGGTGTACAGTACATCGTCAACGAAGATCACGTTCTTACCTTCGACCAGGAAGTCGATCTTGGTTTGATTTGCTTTAAGTGGCTCATTGCGGCGACGAAAATCATCGCGGAAGAAAGTCGTATCCAAATTGCCCAGTTCGACCTTATCGACAATCGAAAACTGCTCGAGCAATAACTTGAGCCGCTCAGCAACGCGTACACCGCGTGGCTGGAGGGCGATCATAACGGTATTGGAAAAGTCTTGATGCCTCTCGATCAGCTGACAGCTGAGACGATGCAAGGTGATGTCCACCTCTTTTGCCGTGAGTAGGGTGCGTTGAGTCATCGCACAAAAATAGCAATAAAAAAGCCGCCCCGATTGCTCGAGGCGGCTTTTACAAAAATTATGGAGGGTGAAGAATTATTTATTCTTCTCGTCTTCTTCCATTTCTTCCTTCAATTTGGTCAAAACATCCAAGTCTCCAAGTGTTGATTTCTCAACTTTCGATTGGATCTTTTTCACGTTGCGTGAAGCTTCATCGGCCTCCTGCTTGCGAGCAGCCGATTTCTGTTTCTTGTCCTCATCCGCGATATCGCGGTGGATCTGCGTGTGAGAAACCACGATACGGCGCGAATCCTTATTGAATTCGATCACTTTGAATTTGGCTTCTTCACCTTTCTTAAGGGTTCCACCACCTTCTTTAGCGATGTGACGTGAAGGAGCAAATGCCTCAAGACCTTCTTGTTCGAATGTTACTTGAGCACCTTTGTCTACCAAGTCAGAAACATTTCCCATGTGCACTGAGCCTTCAAAGAAGATGCTCTCGTACGTATCCCATGGGTTATCCTCTACTTGCTTGTGACCCAAGCTCAAACGACGGTTTTCTACGTCGAGATCCAATACAACAACTTCCAATTCCGCACCGATCTTAGTGAAGTCGGCTGGGTGCTTGACCTTCTTGGTCCAGCTGAGGTCGCTGATGTGGATAAGTCCGTCGACACCTTCTTCCAACTCGAGGAATACTCCGAAGTTGGTGAAGTTACGAACGAGACCTGAGTGCTTAGATCCGAGCGGGTATTTGCTTGTGATGTCAGTCCATGGATCTGGAGTCAGTTGCTTGATACCCAAGCTCATCTTGCGATCATCGCGATCGAGGGTCAACACAACAGCTTCGACCTCGTCGCCAACCTTCATGAAGTCCTGGGCACTACGCAAGTGCGTGCTCCAACTCATTTCGCTTACGTGGATCAAACCTTCAACTCCTGGCTGGATCTCAACAAAGGCACCGTAATCGGCAAGTACAGCTACTTTACCTTTCACTTTGTCTCCTTCTTTGATCTCCTGGCTCAACCTATCCCAAGGGTGCTCATGCAGCTGCTTGAGACCCAATTGGATACGAGTTTTGTCCTCGTCGAAATCCAAGATCACAACGTCGATCTTTTCGTCGAGTTCTACAACTTCGCTTGGGTGGTTGATGCGGCTCCAAGAAAGGTCGGTGATGTGTACCAATCCGTCGACACCTCCCAAGTCCACGAATACTCCGTAGCTGGTGATGTTCTTGACAGTACCTTCGAGAACCTGACCCTTTTCGAGTTTTCCGATGATCTCTTTCTTTTGAGCTTCGATATCGGCCTCGATGAGCGCCTTGTGAGAAACGACCACGTTCTTGAATTCGTGGTTGATCTTCACAACTTTGAATTCCATGTTCTTCTCTACGTACTGATCGTAGTCGCGAATAGGCTTCACATCGATCTGTGATCCTGGCAAGAAAGCCTCGATTCCGAATACGTCTACGATCATACCACCTTTGGTACGACACTTTACGAATCCAGTGATTACTTCCTCTTTCTCGTGAGCTTCGTTCACACGGTCCCAAGCTTTAATGCTGCGGGCCATACGGTGTGACAATACGAGCTGTCCATTCTTATCTTCTTGTTTATCAACGAGTACTTCAACCGTGTCCCCTTCTTTAAGGTCTGGGTTGTAGCGGAACTCGTTCAAAGAAACAACACCTTCAGATTTAGCACCAATGTCAATGATCACTTCGCGATCGGTCATCGAAACGACCTCTCCATCCACAACTTCATTCTCGATAACGCTTGAAAGCGTATCGATGTACATGGACTCCATTTTGTCGTGCTCTTCTTCAGTGTAGGTAACTTCCTCATCGAAAGTTGCCCAATCAAAAGGCTTTTCTTCTTTAACTTCCTCGATTACCTCTTCCAATTTCTCAGAAACGGCTTCTTTACCTTCTGCGGCAGCAGCGGCAACTTCTTTGGCAGCCTCTTCCACTTCTTTAACGGCCTCTTCAGAAGCTTCTTTGGCCTCTTCAACGACCTCAGCAGCTTGCTCAACAGCCTCTTCGGCCTTTTCAGCAACCTTTCCGGTTACTTCTTCAGCGTCGGCTTCAGCAGCAGCTTCAGTGGATTCTTCTTTGGTTTCGGTAGTTTCGGAAGCGATTTCTTCCTCTTTGGTCTCCGCTTCAGTAGCGGTGTTTTCAGTAGCCTCGACTTTCACCTCTTCTACTTCTTGTTTTTTGTTTTCCTCAGACATACGAGGTTCAACTTTGTATCTAAATACGGCGGGTGATGATGCGCCCACATTTAGAGACGTTTAACTCTAGTTCACTCCCTTTCGATTCACCCTTGCGCTCAAAAGGGCTGCAAAGATAAGAATTTAAATTCTAACGTATTGAGATATAAGTAGGTAATGTTCGACAAGTCGATAGAGTCAAGATCGACCGGATATTTCGCTACCCCTTAGGATACTCCACTTCGCGGAGGACATTCTATTCGAGTCGCAAAGACACTTCGCTTTGCGAAGTCCGATTCGGCTTCGCCGAAGTTTGTTTGCAACGCAAGTATATCCAATTTAAGTCCTGAGTCTAGGGCCTAGAGCGCAGAGCTTTAATAGATGTCAATGGCTCATGGTCCATGGCACACAGCTTCCAGGAAATAATCAGAGGTCAACGCAAATCTAAAAACGAAGAACTCCGTTGTCGTTCCCGTAGCCAAAGGTGAGGAATGAGCGGAATTGAGTTTTGCGAAGCAAACCAAGCATGAAGCGAAATAACGAACGGTTGCGCAAAGCGCAATCGGCATAGCGGAACGACTTGACTTTCCGGTCCGTTTTTGGTCAAGCCAAAAGGTACGAATAAATCGGTGGTTAAGAAACGAATTCGCAATAGCTGAAGCCAAAAACGTACTGCTCCGAGTTCATGGTTCATAGTACGAGGTTCGCGTTCATCGTTACTACAAGTTCAGGTAATCTCCCAGGAAGAGGTCGTGGACGTGCAGTTAAATAATCCTCTCGAAGAAGACCCATACTTGGTGGTTCTCGGTCAAGACGGACACGTGGTTTTCCGCAAAAAGTGGAAAAACACCAATAAATATCACGGGCAATTCGTGCTCGATCAATTCCCTGCCGGAGAATACCTCCTCGAAATTCGCCATGCCGACACCACTTTATCTCGCGAACGCATCCACATCGGACTACAAAGCGCTGAAGGAAACATTTCCGAATAAGCCGTAATTTTCGCTCGTGCTGAACAGATTTCTCATTTTTTTTCGATGGATCGGATTCGCCGCCCTCATTGCGGTCACCTTCCGATTCATCGTTTTTTTGGTCAAACTCGTCAACAACCCGTACACTGTAGAGCTGCGCGAAGACCATTTCTTCATCGATGCCGCCGCCTCGCTGATCCTTATGGGGATCGACCATTTCTACCGTCACCGACTTCGAGAAACCAGTCCGAACATCGGCCTAGGCACCCGATTCTTTCGCCATTTCTTCATTTTGTCTTGGTGGGTCGGAGTCCTGATCGTAGGAGCTGCATTTACCCGGATGTGGAGAGCCACGGAACCATATTTCCTCAGTTTTCAGACCCTACGGGTCGAAGTGTTCATAGGCTGGGCTCTCACGGCACTCTACGTCGCTGGAGTAACCGGGGCTTTCATCCTCGACCGATGGCGTCAATCCCTAGCAGAAGTGGAACGATATAAGAAAGAAAACCTCCAAGTCCGGCTCGAAACGCTCCGCGCACAGATCAACCCCCACTTCCTATTCAACTCACTCAATACACTGAGCTCCCTCATTCACGAAGACCCCGAAAGAGCTACGAACTTTTTGCGACGCATTTCACAAGTCTACCGTCACGTGCTCGAAATCCGCGTCAGAGAGATCGTTCAACTGGCGAAGCCTATCGCGACCTCATCGAAACCCGATTCGAAGACAGGGCGAAGTTTTCGACCGATGTGCCTGAAGAAGCACTCAACAAACAACTGCCCCCGTTATGCCTTCAACTCCTCATCGAAAATGCCCTGAAACACAATGAGGTTTCCTTGAAACGGCCTCTGCGTATCGAGCTGATTTACTCGTCGATGCATAAAACACTGTTGGTGCGCAATAACTTCCAACCGAAACAAACCCTTGAAGAATCGACGCGGGTCGGACTCAAGAACATTCAAAGTCGCTATGCAGCATTAACCAACCGAAAGATCCAGATCATACAAGACGAACAACATTTCACCGTTGAATTACCCCTGTTATGACTTCCAGAGAAGAATTCCTGATCATAGAAGACGAGCCCCATGCCCAGCGAGAACTCATGCGCATCCTGAAGGAGTTGGAGCCCAATGTTGAGCTTACGGCCGGAATCGAATCCGTCGAGGATGCCGTCCAATACCTGCAGAATCACTCGTCACCCGATCTCATCTTCATGGATATTCAGCTATCAGACGGTCTGAGCTTCGAGATCTTCGACCAAGTTGAGATCACCGCTCCGGTCATATTTACCACGGCTTACGATCAATTCGCATTGCGAGCCTTTGGAGTCTATAGCGTAGACTACCTCCTGAAACCCGTTGAAAAGGAGAAAATGACTTCGGCCATCGAAAAATACCGTCAGTACTTTGAACCACAAACACACTCTACTCCCATGTACCGAGAGTGTATTGACCCCCTATAAATTGGACAGAAATTATCAATCAATTTAGCAGAGTTTTTGGGTTTAACAATTTATTT
>JAGWBA010000070.1 GCA_021296215.1 Flavobacteriales bacterium | reverse complement strand
GACCGGGTCTGGAAACAAAACTATAAACCCACAAAAAATCAAGAAAATAAATTGTTAAACCCAAAAACTCTGCTAAATTAATTGATGATTTCTGTCCAATTTATAGGGGGTCAATACAGACAAGCCCGAGGATCGGAAAAAATTCAAGGAGCTCCAAGGTCGATTCACTGAGTTGAAAGGTGGAATGAAAGATCTTCGTAACGAGATCAACGGCGTTTCCGGTAAAAAAGGCGGCGGAGGTCTTTCGGCAATCAAAGGGATGCTCCCTACTCTTGGCTCGGCCATGGTCGCTGCCTTTGCCGTTCAAAAGGTCATGGAATTCGCCGGGTGGATCACGCGCACTGTGTCCGAGATGAATAAGCTAAAGACCACCGCCACACAGCTCACCGACCTTACTGAAGAGTCGCTCAATACCTTCGTGGCCAACTCAAAGGCCATTGCCCAGACCTTTGACCAAGACGTGAACAAGGTCATGGAGGCCGCAAACAACTAAGCTCAAGCCTTTAATGTCACCCAAGCGGAAGCTCTTGAGTCAATGGAAAAAGGGTTCTTGGCCGGAGCAGATGTCTCCGGAGAATTCCTTGATCAGCTGCGCGAGTATCCTCAGCTGCTCAAAGAAACGGGAGTCGAAGGCGAAGAGGCTATTGCGATCATGACCCGCCAGGTCAAAGAGGGCGTGTATTCTGACAAAGGAATCGATGTCATCAAAGAGGCGAACATACGTCTGCGCGAAATGACGCCGGCTACGAAAGAGGCACTCGAGTCCATCGGTTTGTCATCTACCGAAATACAAGAAGGCCTCGAGAACGGTTCGCTGAAGATGATCGATGTCATTCGCCAGGTTTCAAGTAGGCTCGACACCCTCCCACCGCAGTCTCAACGCGTTGGTCAGGTGCTGGCCGATGTGTTTGGCGGTGCCGGCGAAGATGCCGGACTTGAATTCCTAACCTCGCTTCAGGACTCGAATGTAGCGCTCGAGGAGATGATCGACCGCACAAGTGACTTGACTGTTGCCCAGCAGAACAACCTTGAGGCTTCGAAGCTTTGGAATCAAGTGATCGTGGACCTTACCGGTCCGAACTCTACACTGGGTCGAATCTGGTCAGCGACAAAGCTGTCCGTAGCTGGAGCGGCCGCGGCGGCTTCGTCGGATAGTGTTGGATTTTGGGAAAAGGTATGGGGCTTTATGGATGTCACCGGAATTCAATCAGCTAAGAATCAGAGTAAAGCCATTGCTGAGAGAATAATGCGAGAACAAGAGCTGGCCGCTGAGGAACAAGCTCGAAGGGAGCAAGAGATCGAAGCCGAGAATCAAAAGCTTCTCGGACAACTACGGAACGAAGGCCACAGACTAAAGCTCGAGGGCATTG
The DNA here is from genome assembly GCA_021296215.1 of Flavobacteriales bacterium. Taxonomy (NCBI): domain Bacteria; kingdom Pseudomonadati; phylum Bacteroidota; class Flavobacteriia; order Flavobacteriales; species Flavobacteriales bacterium. The sequence goes on along the minus strand of JAGWBA010000070.1, from coordinate 20,418 downwards.
AGGAGATGGATCTCGAAACCCTTCAAATGGCCGTTAATCAAGCGCAGGAAGAACTCAATGCCGAGAAGGAGAAACAGGAGGCCCTAGAAAAGGAACGCAAAAAAGCTGCCGAGAAGCAGGCCAAGGAAAAGGCAAAGGCCGAGGAAGACATCAACAAGTTCTTAGCCGATGCGGCCCTGAATCGTGAACTCGCCGCCATGGGCGAAGATGAGCGTGAGCTCCAGCGCATCCGCAATCAATACGACGAGAAGATTCGCCTCGCAGAAGAGTACGGCCTTTCAACCGTAGAGCTCGAAAAGGATCGACTTGCAGCCATAAAAGCCCAAGAAGAGATATACCGTCAGCGTGACATTGAGCAAAAAATCGCACTGCAAGATCAGCTCTACATGTTAGGGCTAAGTGCCAATGAGCGCGAGCTTAATGCGGTTCATAAAAAGTACGAGGATCTCTGGTCACAAGTAGAGTCCGGAAGCGAAGAAGAGGCCCTTATCATGCACCTTTGGAATGAAGAGGTCGCAGCGCTAAACGACAAGCATCGACTCACTGAGGTCCAGAAAGAACAGCAGAAGCAAGATCAAATCATCCAAGCGGAGCTTGCCGCCATCGAAACCCGTCGAAGCATTGCCAACAACCTCGCGCAATCCATGTCGAACTTGTTGTCCATGGTGGCGGGTAATGCCTCAGAAGCCGCAGGCTTTCAAAAGGCGCTCGCTTTGTTCCAGATCGGCGTTGATACTGCCTCAGCCATAAGCTCACTCGTGGCGGGAGCAGCAAAAACAGGTAATCCCATAGCTTTTGCCGTGCAGTTTGCCTCGACGCTGGCCATGGTGACAGCCAACATGCTTAAGGCAAAAAAGATGCTTACTGATGATCCGCCTGAGGCGCCTCAGTTCATGGCTTCAGGTGGTGTTCTAAAAGGTCGACGCCACTCTTCCGGTGGCAATCCGGTCTTTGACGGCCGTACTGGCCAGCTCATTGCCGAGGTCGAAGAAGGTGAGCCGCTTCTTTCGCGCGAAACCTACGCGAACAACCGCGAAGCAGTAGACGCCTTGCTCTACAGCAGCATGTTCAAAAATGGCGCACGAGTCGATTGGCTGGCGAACGCCGGCCCTCAGATGAACTTCGACAAAATGCTCGGTGCCGTCATGAAATTCGAGCGTGGCGGAGTCCCTGTTCCTCGACAATCACCATCTTCCGCTGCAACAGGTTCCACAGCTTCTTCAGCCAGCACGCCCCACAGCAGTCTAGAGCATGTGTTGAACCAACACCTGATCCTACTGCGTCAACTTCAAGAAGAAGGCATAATCGCCATGATTGGCGACTCCACCATCCGCGAACTCCGCAGTAGAGATTCATTTCTAAAACAAGTCGAAGACGACGCTAAAATCAGCTGATATGCCCATTGTAATTAATGAAGCTCCTACAGGTCCAATTCTTGCTGACGATCCGCATTTAGTGCGCATTACAGGTGACGGCTATATTGACGAAAGTCTCAACGACGATCCGTCGGCGATCATCTTCAACGTGCCGAACCTGCCGAATACGGGCGATGTGTTCCACTTCGCTATTCCGTCTCTAAATATCGATATGACCTTTGAAGCCATTGGCGTGTCTCCTGATGCAGACGACACTTTGCAGTTCTTCGATGGCACAGGATACGTTAGCGTCACGGACTACATCGATGACGAGGTTATACCGATTCTGTTGAGGAACCCTATCCTCATGAAGTATTTCGCGATCTACCGATCCGATGTCAACAAATTCAAGTTGGAGGTGCGCGATTACGACAACATGCCGCCCTACACCTTAACCGTAGAAGCCGGTCAGCCTTGGTCATTAACTCAGGAGAATCTGCTGTTCAAGGACTACTACATTCCTGAATACGCCATTGTGCTTGAGGTCTGGCTGGGCACCACCCCGGGCCTTTCCTTTAGTGCCAACGATTGGACATTCTTTCAGCGCGTTTCTAAGACCGTTGATGAGAGTGGCGTGGCCAAGTTTGATCTATCGAGAATCACACGCAACTTACCTTGCGATCTTGAACTCCCGGCCGGCGGCACTATGGTGCGTAGGAACTCGGTAGTCAACTACATTGGTCTTCGCGCATATGATCGAAAAGTCGTAAGCACCTCCCATCCTACATACTACGGCGTTCAAGACACCGAGATCCTAATCTGGACATTTGCAGGGGGCACTCCAAAATGGAAATCTCCAAGCGTGGATTTACTGAGTCGTTGGAATAGCGTCGATTCTCAAGAGCGTTGGCTCACATGGTTCAACTACGCTCGTAGAGTTCGTCAAAACCAAAAAGCCTATCTGTACTACGTTCACGCCAATGCAAGTTCTTCCAACATCTATTTGCGCTGCACAGTCACGTACACGGATGGTACGTCCGAGTCGTTTACTGTGGGGGTTGATGAAGACCCGGATCCGAAGCTTGACAACATGGGCTGGTATGATGTAATTCAGGTAGACGTGTCCTGGGCGCAGTTCGAAAGTCAACTCGATTCAGAAAAGACGATGGATTCATACGAGCTTTGGATTGCCAAGAACATGTCGACCAGCGACATCCTTTCACCTAAGATGCCGTTCAAGGTTGATCGCCGCCGCCGCAAGTCCGAGCGTTTGTTCTTATACCGAAATTCATTTGGTGTGTTCGAGAACCTACGGTTCGATGGGGACTCTTTCGAAGGCGTGAAGGTGGAGACCGAGCTCGCCGCCCGAGTGCTGGAGGCTGGCTACGACACCGACTTCTCAGAAATCTTCGTCAACAAGGTTCGTGCGCAACGCTCCCTCGAGGCCTCCACCGGCTTTCTCTCGCGAAATGAACTCGATCACTTCGTCGACTTTGTGCTTTCCGATGAAGTCTACCTATGGTACGAAGGCGGGTGGGTGCCCGTTATCGCCGAACGCCGTGAGGTTGATCTATACGCCGGAAAGGAGTTCTTCAAAGGCGTCACCATGAAATTCTTGATTGACTCTGAACAACAGCACCACGCATGAAGATCGGGAATATAGAGCTCATTATAGAAGGGGTCTCAGTGGATCTTCCCAAGAACCTCCGATTAACGAAGGTCGAGAAGAACCAAATCTTTGAAGACGGTTTAACTGCGGATTACACCTACCCCATTACCCTTCCGATATCTCCTGTAAATAACAGAGTGCTCGGACTCTTTCACCTGCCCGAGTCCGACACCGATATTCGCGTGCTAGACGGCGTATTGAATTTCATTGGAGTAAGCTATCTAGCGAAAGTGAGATTCTGGAAGGCCAGCTCGTCCGGGTATGAAGTGTCCATTAAGACCGGGCATTTGGTTTCAGATGTGATGGAGCAGCCATTAAGCAGCCTCCCTCTAAAAAGCTATGTAGTAGATGACTTGCAAACCATTGAAGCTTGGGACTACAGTTGGCCTGATCGTGACTGTTGTTTCCCTCTCATAATCTGGCGTGAGTACTTCGGTGAGAATCCGGACGGTGATGACTCCAATAAGAAGTTCCCGTACTACTCCGGTCTGATCAACCTGCCGGATCCATACAGAAGTGGTGAAATAGCTTGGAACCCAATTAGTGATGGAACTACGGCCGGAGGTGTTGATGAAGGTATACCTGTAAATTTCTCGGATGCTGTGCCTCAAGTGTTCATTTGTCATTTGATCGAAAAAGGATTCGCTGCGGCCGGCTATCACGTTGAAGGCCTTACCGGGTATTTGACAAGCATTTTTCTGTTGTGTAACAAAGGCATCGGTCGAATGGAGGACTATGGACTTGTTAGAGCTGAACATGACTCCGCTCAGAATTGGCACGGAACACCCGGAACAGTTCACAAGCTAAAGGCTGAGGTTGAGCTCACGGACTCAGACAATAAGTACAACGACGCTACATCAGCGTACCATGCTGATAAGGTCAACTCTATCTATGAGTTAAGCATTGAGCTTGAATTTGAATGTGGCGCAACCTATAACGCCGTACCCGGAACAGACTACTTCAACATCTATGTCGGTAATGATGCACCTGGCGAATTAGTTGCATTTCATCAGCACCAGCTCGGAGGCATGACTGTGGGTGACAAGGTCGTGATTAAGAAAGAAGGGAAAGGTCTACTAAATGGCATAGCCTCCGGTGATTTACTCAAGATCTACGCTGAACCTATATACGAAGATGTGGGTACGGGATCCACACTGCACATTCAGGCTAAGGTCAATTACATTCGAATTGAGTGGAAGAATTGGAGCTGGTCCAATAGACTGAGGATGCTTGACTTTGATTTGGCCAACCATGTTCCGGACTGGACCTTCGGTGAGTTCATATCCAAGCTCAAAGACGCCTTAAACCTCAATTTCTACGCATCGCTTGATGAAAAGGTGGTGACCGTTTCAGCCCCATCAACAGGTGTCGCTGTTCTTCCGTTTAACGCATCGGATAGCGTATCTCCGGTGCCAACAATATCCCGTGAGAAAAAGTCGCGATTCATAGGCTTCAAGAAGCCCAAAGATAAGTCATACGACGAAATTCAGCTCACGGGAATACTTGCTGTGGATGGAGTATATTCTGAGGAACGCGTTGAAAATGTGACGGATGTCGATGAAGTAAAAGAGGTGGAGGGCACTCCGCTGCCGTTGAAAAAAGGAAGTGATTTCGACGACATAGAGTTCAATCGGTACGAATACCTTCCGTTCACACGCCTTGAAGGATACAATGAAACAGCGGGTGTAAAAGGAGAGCTTGAACATCTCAGGCTCATGTTCCACCGGGGAAAGCTTACGCCTGATGATATTTTTCTCTTTGCCAACTCAACAGGAGCGCACCCCTACTACTCCATATCATTCGGGCCAATAGACATTTCGTTTGCACTGCGCATCAACGCCTTCGATGAGTCTATCCCGGAAAGTCAGATTCAGACCCTGTGGAAAGCAAACTTCTATCCATGGTACCAGATGCTGCTCAACAGTAAAGAAATCGAGTTCGAGTGGTACCCTGATACAAAAGAGCTCGCTGAGCTTCCGCCCAACGAGCCCTTCCGCGCTTATGGCCGAACCATCATTCCGATCGAACGCGAAATCGAGGTGGTTCACGATCACCTGAAGGTGAAGGTCAAGGGCCTGATGCGTTTTAATCCGGATCCGTAAACCCGCGCACCTTGTTGCGAATGATCTCGGAGGCTCTCTTCATGTCCTGCGCAACGTAACCATTGGTGATCTCAAGGCTATGGTGGTCGGCGTGGTCGCGAACCGAGTGGGGATCAATCTTGTGGACCATATCCGTTATGCCCGTTTCACGTAGGCTGTAGAACTGGTTGTTTGGCGGCAGCGGTATTTGCCGCCGGTACTTGGTCCGGACATCGGTGATCTTTTTTGGATTCAGCATTTCGGGGCCGGGTTTAAACCCGTCAGCAGAAAAGAGGTAATAATTGGGCGGACAATCATCGAGCCGCAGGCTCCGCAACTCTTTTTCGAACACCTTGGGGATGGTGGCCGAGCGCTCCTTTCGGTTCTTGGCCACCTCGTGTCCCACGTAAATGTAGCCTCGATCGAGGTACACATCTTTCACCCTTATGAAGCAGAGCTCCTTACGGCGAATGAGGCAGTAGTAGGCGGCAAGGCACAGACGGAGGTAGTGCGGATCGTGCTCCTGAAGAAACTCATGCGGGCGTACCTTATTGACCGCGCTAATGGGTTGGCGTCGGCGGGGAGCCTCGCGCAGTTTTGGGATCTCCTCAGCCGGGTTAGCCTTGCAGTATTCTTGGGAGACCATCCAGCGGCCAAGCTTTACTAGGAAGTCGTGGTGGTGGTTGCGGGTGCGCGCTGAAACTTCCCGATCCAAATACATGTGGTCGAGGTACTGCATGAGGTGTGACCGCTTGAGCTCCATGATGTATACCAGATCGAAATGGTTCTCCTTTAACCACTTGCGGAAGACGCTGATGAACGATGTATCGGTGCGGAGCGAGTCTTTGCGAATGCCGCCTGTTTTACAATCGCGTTGCTTGAAGAGCAGGTATCGATCGAACACCTCGTCGACGGTGGCAAAGGCGTTGGCCGATTCTTGTTCCATCCACGGGTTGTATCCGGATTCGAGTTCGCGATTGAGTTTGCGGATGAGCTCGTTGGCGTGTTTGCGGCGTTCACGCTTGTTCTTGATGCGCTTGAGCTTGATCTTCTTGCGCTTCATTTTGCCTTCGATGGGGTGCCAGCAACGGTACCACACAAAGGTGTCAACTTCTCCTTGATAGAACTGTGGGGGGGGGTGTACCGGATTTGACCCGGCATCAATTTTTTAAGGTCAGGCATTTTTTTACGGCTTTGGCTGCACCGCCGCACGTAACTCAACACACATCAGTCCCGATATGGTCCCGATGATTACCCTAAAAACACCGAAACCCCAGTGTTTACTGAGGTTTCCGGTGGAATAGTAGCGGGGGCAGGACTTTCGGCAAAGCCGAAGGACCTGGTTTGGGGGTGCTTAACAAAGCCAATCGAGGCCTCGCTTCACTCGCTTTTTTCGCTACCGACAGGCTGCAAGCGAGCTTGCGCCTGCCAATGAGCTACAAGGACTTTCGGCGAAGCCGAAGGACCTGGTTTGGGGATGCTTAACAAGAATCGAAAGAGCTCGGTGACACCGGCTTTTCTCATTTCCTTCTGGCATCGAAGCGAGCTTCGAGCCATCCAGAAATGAAAAAAGCCCAGGAAATTCCCGGGCTCATTCGGTTCTTGTAGCGGGATGAGCCCGACGAGCTACCAACTGCTCCACCCCGCGATAATTGGACGACAAAGATACGACCTTTTATGGAACCACCAAACGAAAAAGAAAGAAATACGCAATGTCCAAAACGCTCGACGGTTCGAACAAGGCCTCGTGAATATTTTCGTACTTTCGGTTTAGTTCATTGACAATCAGGCACTCTGCACCCTCTGGAATTCTGCGATTTCAATTTTTAACCATTTAAACTCTATGAGTCATGAAGAAAATTTTTATCGCAGCGGGACTAGTCGCCATAAGTATGGTGTTTTGGTCCTGTGAAAATGAGGAAGACCAATCTCTGAAACCGGAAACAAAAACGACAGATCAGGTTTCTGATGATGATTTGGCTATCATTCACTCGCAGCTCGTCGCTGTATGGAATGAAATCGGTCGACGAATCGTTCAAAAGCCCGAAATATGGAACGATCTAGAAGTTGCATTCGTTGAAAATGATGAAACTGCCATCAAAACGCTTCTAGAAATCTCCAACGAAGAAGGACAAGCATTTTCCCTGATCCTTCAAACGGCCGGAGAACAGGCTGAGGCGAATGGCGTAGAAATTCAATCGCTCCCTGAAGTCTGCAATTCGGATTGCATTCCTAAGATGTTCGATGCGCTCAGAGAGCACTCCGAGCCATTTGAAGAATTATTTGGTATCGCAGGTCGCGAAAGAGATGGGTGTAATTACTACGACTACTCAGCAGCATTGATCGGTTGTGCCGGATTAGGACCATATCTCTACTGGCCTTGTGCCATGGAGCAATACAGCCCTTTGGGCAGCGCTCCTTTTTTATGCCTCAGAAAAATTTATTTTGGACGGGTGTGAGGCAGAATCAAAAATAAACCTAAATTAGCTGTAACTCTTTCTCAGCTTTTAGACCCAAAAGTGCAAATTGAGTTGAAGACGTACAATGGCTCGGGGACGAATCGAGCACCTGGTGTTTCGGCCCCACGCACGATGCCATTTGCGGAGGACCCTCCCCTCTCTGAATGAGATGAAATTTTAAACATTTTATTATGGAAAACCTACTTCCCCTTTTTAGTGATCTTACTTGTAGCACCTCTGGCTGTATGGATTCAGCGAAAGAGCATTTTATTCAGAGCTTATTGGGCTGCAATAGGTAGCATCCTGGTCGCCGTGATCAACATCGTTTACCTTGGCGAGTTCCATTGGAAGATCATGTTGATTCCACTTATAATGTTCTTCTATGCCATTCACTTATTCTACGGCTACAGAACAAGAAATCTGTAAGCGACCAAAGTCATAGTTTGGGTTCAAAAGAGCGTATACCTTGCCCCGAAATTAGACAAGTATGCGCTCTTTTGTTTTGTTTTTCACCATCCTCCCGGCAGAATTTCAACTCCATGCTCAGGCTCCCTTTTCGATTCAACTAGAAGAAGTTACGGCTGCCGGATTGCCCGGAGTTCAAAGCTTTGCATGGGGTCAAGATTCGCTTGCTCGAATATTGATCATCGCGGGCCGTACAGATGGCCTGCATCGAAGACAACCTTTTGCTTCATTCGACGCGGCCGGAAATAATGGAACACTCTATGTTCTCGACACTTCCGGAACACTTTTAGCTTCGCGGGACCTCGGAAGTGACCTAACCTTGGATCAACGTGAGCAATTGTCATCGACCAACCCGGAGTTCATACAGCGGGGAAACCCGCTCTACTTCGTTGGGGGTTACGGCTACCGCACCTCCTTATCGGACCATTCCACATTTGACCGACTGATCGCTATTGATGTGAACCAAACCGTTCAACAAATACTCAACGACCAGCCCATCGATGCTCATGTTCGTACCCTAACAGATACTTCGTTTGCCGCGACGGGCGGCTACATCGGCTTGTTGAGCGATACGTTCTACCTAGTCGGAGGTCAGTACTTCCACGGCCGATACAATCCAATGGGGCCCACACACGAACCGGGATTCACACAGCGATACACCAATGTCATTCGCACATTCAGCCTCTTCGACGATGGCACATCATTAGTTCTTTCGAATGTCAGTGAGACCCGAAATGAGCAGGATCTTCACCGGCGCGACTACAACTTGGCTGCACAAATATTTCCAGGTGATCAGCGGGGTTTTACGGCTTTCTCGGGAGTGTTTCAACCACAAACAGACCTCCCCTGGCTGAATTTCGTGGACATCGTACCCGAGTCATATACCGTAAGGAACGACGCCCAACAACAGCTGAATCAGTACCACATCGCACATGTTGTTGTGTATGACGAGGCGACCCTATCGAACCACACCGTATTCTTTGGTGGTCTTGCTCGGTACGTACCGAATTCAAGTGGTGGGTTAGACGATGATACCAATGTGCCATTCACGTCGACGATATCATGTATCAGTCGGGATTCCGCAAATGCGTTGAGCGAGCACTATTTTGCCGAACAAATGCCCGGACTCCTGGGCTCCGGCGCAGAATTTATTCCTGCCGCAGGCAGCAATTACGACGATCAAGAGATTCTGCATTGGACCGGAAATGAAAACTACCCGGTATTGGCGGGTTACGTGTACGGAGGTATCGAAAGCTCTGCTGCCAACATCTTCTTTGTGAACGACGGGTCCCAAAGCGATGCCGGTTTGCGGTGGTTCAAAGTGTGGCTGGTGCCGGGGAACGTATCGTCTTGGGAAGCTGTTGCCCCATCCAATGCCGACCGGGTCAAGGTGTATCCGAATCCATCGAGCGGCAAAATTCATTTAGAAGTGTACAATCCCCTGTCGACCAGAATTAAGATTAAAATATACGATGCACATGGAAGAACGATCAATGAAGGCGAATTTTCGTTGAATAATGAAAATCGTGTAGTTTTAGAGGGTCCGGATGGAATATTTGGACGCCTTTTGGTCGAAGTGGAAAATAGTGGCCGAATCCATAAACAATGGATTCATCATCACTAGCTCGTGTAATTTGTCAATCATCCATGCATGGCAAAGTTATCCTGCCAGCTATCTTTTTAACTCTATGGACGTACAGTTCAGCCCAGTCTCACTATAGCATGAGAAATGCAGTCGAAGATGCGCGGCGGTCGGGATTCATGCACTTGAGACTTTACGAAAAACTAAATGAGGAGGCTGCCGATATGCGCGGAAATAGGGCCCTGGATTCTATGGAGATTGAGTTCATTCGGGGAGAATTTAACGGGCCGTATCCCAGTGATTTTCAGGGCCTGGCAAAGCAAAATTTAGGAAATGGTTTTGATCAGATTTATTTAACACAGTGGAATAAAGCCCGCCGGAAAGACTTGGAATTCCAACTAGCCTTGGAGTCCGCTCGTATAGATGTCGCCGTGCGACAAGCTTACCTCGACTGGGTCAGTGCTGCATTTTTACTGAAGCAACTTAACAGATTATTCGAAAAAGTGGACTCCGTGGATTTTGACACTACTTGGAAATGGACCAAGCGGCATATAGAAATGAGCTCTTGGCAAAGCCGATGCGAAGAGAAACTCAAACGATTTACGGGTAAAGTGAACCTTTCAAGTGAGCTGGCACCGACCGAGACGCCTAAACCCATGATTCGATCTTCTGTTGAATCGCAGGTTTCTGAGGATTTCTCACTACTCAGCCTACGAAATAACGCACAAAGCTCAGTCACAAAATGGGAACGTCGATACAATTTCAGCCAAAAACTCCCCGACATTTGGTTCGGATACTATCAATTGACCATTGCCGATACTTACGGATACGATGGAATTTTAATTCAGATGGATGTACCTTGGTCCAATTGGTTCGAGCAAAAAGTGGAACCGATCGCCGAGCTACCCGCCGGAGTACCGAGCCAGGAAACGTTTGATCGAGATCAACTTAAAGTAAACTTGATCGAAGAGTTTTCGCGATTTGAAGGCCATTACTTAACCGTAGCGCCGGAGCTGCTTAAAAGGACTCAAAACTCAAATGATTTAGACAACGCTTGGCCTACTGGGTAGACTATATCGGTCTCGTGACAGAATACAACAAGGCCCTTGTCGAGTGGCAACTCGTATTGCAGCTTTAAAAGCATCTCACTCGATGTCGTACTCTTCTTTAAGCACGTCTATGTCCCGAATCAACCGCTGCACATCGGCCTTATCAGTACGTCGTAGAATCCTCTGAGGCGGAACTCCTTATCGACCAGCACGAAATTTTCGGTGTGGATAAAATCGGTTTGGCCGCCATTTCCCTCCGTGGTAACAGCGAAATACGACTTCCTGGCGAGGTCGTAGATCTCTTGTTTGTCCCCTGTCAAAAGGGCCCATTTCTGCTGCTCAATCCCGTATTGCTCGGCATAAGCGGCCAGTACAGGCGCCGAATCTTGCTCGGGAAAAACCGAATGCGAGACCAAGTGAACTTCCGGGTCGGTGCGAAACTCTTCTTGAACCAAGTACATGTGTTTCACCATGTCCTTGCATATGGTCGGACAGGTAGATCGAACCTTCCAGGTCGCCTCGGGTAAATTCCTCACCTGATTGATCGATCAAACTAAATTCTCGGATCACGTGATCAGCGCTTATCCCCTGCACTGCTTCATCGACCAACTTAGGGTTGATGTAGGAAGGTTGGTAGATCGGTAATTTCTTTTCCGGCGTCAAAATAGGAACGGCGATCAACATTCCCACAACGGCAACGGCCAAAACAACTCCTATGCGTATCCAAAGACTCTTCATAATGTCGAATTCTGGTGCAAAGGTACAACCCCCACGGAGCTCATTTTGTTAATTTTCACAAAAGGGCCTCGGAATAATCGAGAGGTTTTTATCTTGACCATCTAAACCACGATAACCATGAAAAAAATATTGATGGCCCTGGCGATAGCCGGTTCACTCGTTTCGTGCAACAACAACAAAGCGCAGGTCGAAGAGCTAGAACAAGAAGTGTTGCAACTGCACGATGATGTCATGGCCAAGATGTCCGATTTAGCTAAATACGAGGATGCCCTGGCTAAAAGGGTTGCGGACACCACCGCCCTGCTCGACAGCGTGGCACGCATAGAAATGGACAGCACGCGAGCCCGGGTATTGAGAGCCCACCAAGGCATGCTGAACTGGATGCGCGACTACAATCCACCCTCTGTCGACGAAAGTGCCGAAGCGGCCAAAGCCTACCTCGAAGAGCAGAAAAACAAGATGCAGAAACTCAAAGAATTGACGAACAAGAGCCTAGATGAAGCGGCCGCAATTCTTAACGAATAGGTCACGCCGAACACATCTTAATATCTTGGTTAACAAATACTTTAGCAGTGCTTTTTCATTAAAGTGCTGCTTTTTTATTTTAAAGGGAATAAAAACCAAGACATGGGCACGGACTCCAATAGCAAGACGAATTACTTTGAGGTCTCACTGATCGTGGGCTTCATCATTGTGATCGCCATCGCCGCCTACGTAAATTTGACGTAGAAAGAGCGACTTTTAAAGGCCTTTTTATTCTCGCCCTCACGGGCGGATTAGCCCCTCCCACCCCTGAATTTTCTTTATCGTATTACTAATTCGGCACCCGCCGCTGATACTGCCGGGCCATCTCTGAATCGCCCATGCGATTGTACGTTATCGCCAAGTTCATGAGTACCTCTCGGTCGTTAGGAGCAATTTGCTCGGCCTTCTTCAAGGCATTGATCGCATCTTGGTACCGCTCCCGGATTCCGTACACGGTTCCGAGGTTTTTCCAGCCACGAACATCATCCGGATGCACATCAGTAGCCGCTTTAAAGGCCTCCTCTGCCTTTCCAAACATTTTCATCGACTTCCCATATAGCTCTCCTTTTCGGATGAGCATTTCGTAGTTATTTGGCTTATACGTCAAGTACCGATCGATAACCTCTACTTGGTACTTCGCGCTTTTCGAGCTATTCAGCACGATCAACATGTTGCGCGGCACATTGACATTATCCGGAGCCAATTCAAGGATATCAAAATAGTATTCCAGAGTGCCTTCGATGTTCTGATTCAACTTAAACTCGGCATTGCCGCGAAGCAATAGTGCATCGACGTAATTCGGATGGATCTCCAAGGCTCGATCCAAATACTCGATCGCTTCATGATACATCTGTTTTTGCTGCTGCGGTTGCTGAACGGCATCCGCGGCATCGATCAGGCTTCCTCCGGCGGTAACATTGCTCTTGGCACTGTTTTTCGAAATGTGCACATCGTGTTGGAAAAGTGTAAAGTCATTCTTCCAGTCGGGGTTGCGCGTAACGGTCTTGATAGTGAAGCCAATCAATAGAACAGCAATAACGTACTGCGCAACCTTTTCGGCCCGTAGGGCCTCCATTACACGGGGAAGTCGACGAATCAGCAACACGCCTATGAGCAGGGTCCAGGCGAAGCTACCGAAGTAAGCAAAACGCTCGTTCATGAAGGCACCGATCGGGAAAAAGAGGTTCGAAACGATGCTCATGGTAGCGAAGAAATACAGTATTCCAAAGCTCATGACGTCGCGCCTGGGCAAGCGAGTCAATGCAAATACTCCCATGGCGACATACAGCACGGCGCTGGTGATGAATCGGAGATCGGTCAAATTCGTGATTGGGATGTGGTAGGGGTAGTAATCGTACGTTAACGGGTGCGGGAAGAACAAAAGCTTCAGGTATACACCCAATGTGTAAATGATGGTCGCGTACTTTTGGGTGACACTCATTTGCAAGAAGGGGTTGTTCATGAGCTCTGTGGCGATCTCGGTCTTCGGGAATCCGATCACGGCAAAACGAATGGCCAGGAAAGCCGCCGCTCCCAAGAGCAAGGGCACAAAGTTCATGGCAATCTTGGAAATCGATTTCTCCGTAAAGAAATAGTGACCCAATGGAATTACCGCAAGGAAGGTGATGGCATTCTCCTTGGAGAGTAAGCCTGCAAAGAGCGCTAAAGCCGAAAATAGGGCGTATTTAAATCCTTTCCCGTCTAAGTAGTCCCAGGAGTACTTCCAGGCCAGCATAGCGCCTAAAAAAGCCAGCATATCGTCTCGCCCTTTGATGTTCGCCACGACTTCCGTGTGCAATGGGTGGGCCAAGAACAGCAGAGCGACTACGAGCGGTAGCGACAGGTACCATTTATTCGCAGAGTCCGAATCCTGTGGCCACTTACTTGCGATCATTCGCTGAACGAGCTGCCAAATAACGATGGCCGTGAGCACGTAAAAGAGAATATTAAAAAAGTGGCCGGCCGATGGGCTTTCGCCAAAGAGCTCATATTCGATGGCAAAGGTCACCAATGAAAGCGGTCGATAGCGGCCACCGGCAACCAGTTCCTTCGCAGTGCCGAAGAATCCGGTGAAGGTATCGTACTTGAACAGGTCGGGAATTCCGGCAACCCCTTGCTTGGTAAACTGGTTCGAAGTAATCGCAATGGCGTCGTCCAACGCGTAATCGTTACCCAGAGTGTTCGCGTAAAGGATCAACCCCGCGATGCAGAGAACGAGGTACACCATTCGGCTCTGTTGCCACCAAGGTTGATTTACCGCCGATTTTTTCGCTTTGCTCTTTGCCTTTTTCTTAGCCATAAATCTTAATTGAGTCCTTTTCTAAGAGTCTTTACACGCTCCGACTCCCCTTCTCGAGCAACCAATTCGTCGATCGATTCACTGAGCAAGGCCGGGTTTCTGTTATTGTAGGCGATCACACCCAAACTATACCACGGATTTGGATTCTCGGGTTCGCGTCTCGCCGCTTCTCTGAAGGCTCGGGCAGCTTCTTCGTGCCGCCCAAACTCGTTTTCCAGGATTCGCCCTTTCGTCATAAGGGATTCGGCATTTACCGTATCGTATTCGAGGAATCGATTTACAGCATCGAGGTGACCATTTGGATCGTTCACCTTATTGAAAACGAAATTGATGTTCGACATCATGATCCGCCTGTTGTCCTGGTTATTTCTAACATCCATACACCGAATGTAGTAGTCGACGGCCTCGTCTATTCGGCCTTGATTGAAGCGAATGGTTCCCATTTCACTCAATGCTTCAATATAGTTCGGATATATTTCCAATGCTCTTTCAACATGGCTTATGCCCTCATTGAGCATGGCATCGCGCTTTTGTCCGGCCGGAAGTTTTACCGCCCGCTTTACGGTCTGAACACCATAGACCAAATTGACCTTGCAACTGTTTACCGAGGTCTGTACATCGGCAGCATAAAGCGTTTCATTATCCTTCCAGTCGCGGTTGCGTGAAATGCTCACAATGGCAAAGATTCCAGCAATGGCAATTACGGCATATTTGAGCCGATCCGACACCTTGAGGCCGTCTTTTTCATCGAGGAAATGCTCTAATCCAACAGCCACGGCAAGTGCCCATCCTACTGAAGACATGAAAACGAACCTCTCGTTCATGAATGCTCCAATAGTGAAGAACACGTTGGACACAATGCTGAGTGTGGCAAAATAGAAGAGTATTCCAAAGCTGACCACGTTCTTCTTGGGCAGTTTTATCAAACCCCAGACAAATAGAGCACCGTTCGAAACAATGCCCAGCCAAACTCGCCAATCTGAAAAATCCATCAACGGAATATGGTATGGGTAATAGTCGGCGGTCAACCCTGCCGGAACAAAGAGAAGCTGAAGGTAACGCCACAAAGTGTAGAATGTAGTTCCGTAGCGTTCGCCAACGGTAGCCTCCATGAACGGGTTATTGATCAGGTTATCCGCCTGCCCACCGCTGAAGACGCCCACGACCGAAATCCTTAGGGCCATGAAAACTACCGTTGCCACGATTGCAGGCGCAAAGGTAATCGCGTAGTCTTTGAGGGTTGATTTACGAAAGTAAAACAGAGAAAGCGGTATGACCGCCAAGAATGTAATGGTGTTTTCTTTCGACATGATCCCAAAAAAGAACAACAGCCCGGACCACAGCAAAAGAGTTGGTTTTTGCTCGTCTTTATAGCGCAGGGCGAACCACGCCGCGCCCAACGAACCTAGAAGTGCGAATATATCGTCGCGCCCTTTTATGTTGGCCACTACCTCGGTGTGCAATGGGTGTACAGCAAATAAAAGAGCTGCTATGAAGGGTACGGTCCAAAGTCGATGTTCCTCGACCTTGAGTAACCGAAATAGCCAAAAATAAAGTAGCACGGTCAGTAAACCGTAGAAGATGATGTTGAGGAAATGGCCAACAGCCGGATTCTCCCCAAACAGAGCGTATTCTGCCGAGAAGAAAATTAGCGACATCGGGCGGTATCTACCTCCGGCGACCAAGTCGCGCTCGTTTCCGAAGAACCCGGTGAAACTGTCCTTGGCAAGGTGATCTCCTATACCTTCAAAACCTTGCTTGGTGTATTCATTGCCCGTGATGACGATTGAATCGTCAAGCGCAAATCCGTGTCCCAGAGTATTGACGTACACCAACCCACTGATGGCGAAGAGCAACAAGGTCATGGCACGGGCCGTGACTCCTTTATTTCTCGAAACTTGCTTATTCTTGGCCTTTTTTGCCATGTTTATTGGGCTTGTTGACGATAATAGGCTGCGCTATCTGCCTCCCCCATTCTCATATAAACATCGGCCAGGGTGGCCTTTACCTTTTTATCATTGGGCCGCAGGGAATCCAATTTTTTGAAGGCCCGAATACTATCATCGTAATTCGACAGCTCGAGCTGAATGAGTCCAAGATCTTGCCAAGCCGTAGCGTAATCGGGTCGGATCTCCAGTGCCTTTTCGTAATAGGGTACGGCCTTTTTGAAGTTCTTCTTCAGTCTCGAATACGAAGTAGCGAGGATCATGTTCAGGTCAAAAGACTGCGTTAATTTAGGGTACAGTCCTTCATAGATCGCAATTTGGTTATCTACGCCCGCTTCTTTTGTAATGTCCTGGATATTCTTGAGTATGACCTTTACGTCTACGTCCCTGTTGAGCTCGAGCAACCTGAGGTAATTATCGACAAAGACTTCCGGATTTCCTGTTAGGTAGTATCCTGTAATCGCCAATAGGTTGTAAGTGTCGGGCAGTGTTGGATCAATTTCTTCCGATTTCTTAAGGTGTTGGTTCGACTCTTGAAGGATCGATCGGTGTTGATTCATGTTCGGGTTTTGCATGGCCTCTAGGTACATCATTTTGCCGTAGGTAAAATGAATCTTTGCACTCTCGGTGCTGACCTCGATATCTGCGGCAACGAGCGCATCATCGTTTTTCCAGTCGCGGTTTCGAGCAATGGTGAGTACACTGAACAACAGGGCAAGACTGACCAGAACTCCTTTTGAGAGAGAGGAGGATTGGGACCATTGAGGAGCTTCCTTGAACAAGTATGTTTTGAAGAAAAAAGCCACAGCGATAGCCCAACCAAAGGTAGAGATATACGCGAATCGCTCGCTCATGAATACTCCCACCGGAAAGAGCACATTGGAGGTCAAGCCCAGACCGATGAAGAAAACGGCAATACCGAACCCCCACCACGTCTTCCGCACGATTCCGATCACAGCACCCGCAACCCCTAATACGATGGCAGCCAAAGAAAGAACCGTTCCGATGGATGTCCATTGCTGGATGGGAATGTGATACGGGTAGTAATCGTGCGTAAGTGGGTAGGGAATAAAGCTCAACTTGATGTACTGCCCCAGTGTGTACACGATGGTCGCGTATTTTTCCGAGGCGTTCATTTCGAGGAAAGGGTTATTCATCAGCTGGTCGGCCACCTCAGACTTTGGAAAACCAACCACAGCAAACCTCAAGGCGAGAAAAGCAATGGTGGCGATACCGATGGGAATCATGCGTTTCCATACCTGCGCATCGACCCGGGCGATCCAAAAAGCGAGGGGGTAAATGACCGCGAATGCTATAGTGCTCTCCTTTGAGAGCAGGGCGAGGAAGAAAAGGATACCAGTTGCAAATCGTGCCTTAGGCACAGATTTTAAAGCATACAGGCCCGCGGCGGCGGCGAGTAAGAAGGCCAGAAGGTCATCGCGACCTTTGATGTTGGCGACCACTTCGGTATGAAGCGGGTGTACTACGAAGAGGAGGGCCGCGATAAAGGCCATGCTTGCGATAGCGTCCTCTTCGCGGAGTAAGCTTTTAAGGAAGCGATAGAGGATCAGCGCAGTTAGGGCGTAAAACAGCAAATTGAAGAAGTGGCTCACACCGGGGTTATTTCCGAAGAGGGCATTTTCGATGCTGAAGGTTACGAGGCTCAGGGGGCGATATCGGGCGCCGGCAACGAGTTCCATTTTTTGGCCGAAGAACCCGACGAATGATTCGTTGGACAGGTGATCGGCGATTCCGGCAAAGCCATTCCGGGTGAATTGGTTATTGGTGATGACGATCTTATCATCGAGAGCATAATCGTGCGAAAGCGTGTTGAGGTATAGCAAGGCCGCCAGAAGCATGAGTATGATCTCGGGTTGGGTAAATAGGCTCGATTTCTTCTTTGTGCGCTTTTGTTTCGCCATGAACGAGAGGATGAGTTACGAAAATAGTTTTTTTCGCTCGCGCCCCAAAAGGCCGATGCGGTCTGTTTTTATACCTTTGGGCAAACTTAACGCCCATGGACATTTCGGTGGTCATACCGGTCATGAACGAAGAAGGCAATGTTGCCGAACTCCACCGCGAGATCGTGGAAACTTGCGAAGCACAAAACTACCAATACGAGATCATTTTTGTGGATGACGGTTCGATTGACCGCACGATAGAGATCATTCAGGGGTTGAAGCCCGTAAAATTGATCGAATTCCGCAAGAATTTTGGTCAGACCGCTGCCATGGACGCCGGAATTAAAGCAGCTCAGTATACCTATATCGTGACCATGGATGGCGACCGGCAAAACGATCCGGTCGACATTCCGGCCATGCTGGAATTCATAGACTCACAGGGGTTAGATGTCGTGAGCGGCTGGCGCAAGAATCGGAAAGACACCTTCGCCAAGCACTTTGTATCGCGCGGAGCCAACATGCTGCGAAAGCTACTGATCAACGATCGAATACACGACAGTGGCTGTTCGCTGAAAGTGTATCGCAGGGCTTGCTTTAAAGGAATATCACTATACGGCGAGATGCACCGCTTTTTACCGGCCATTTTGAAGATCAAGGGATTCAAGGTCGGAGAAGTCGTGGTGAATCACCGTGCACGAACGGCCGGTGTAACGAAATACAACTGGCGCCGCACGTTAAAGGGACTCATCGACATGATATCGGTGTGGTTCTGGAATAAGTACTCTGTTCGCCCACTGCATTTACTGGGCGGCATTGGCATATCGGCCATGATCCTCTCTTTTTTCGCGGGGTTGTGGACGGTTTACCAATTCTTAATGGGGCAAAGCATGTCGGACAGTGCCTGGCCGTTGGTAACGATGTTCCTGTTTTTAGGAGGCCTGCAGCTCTTTATCTCGGGCTTGCTCGCAGACATCATGATCAAGAACTACTTCGAAACCACAAAAGACCACAGCTACAGTATTGCCCGCGTCATCGAAAACGAATAAACCGAGAGTTCTCATTCTCAATTACGAGTACCCGCCATTGGGAGGAGGTGCTGCGAACGCGACTTACTATTTATTGAAGGAGCTCGGCCTACGGCCGGATGATCTATCCGCGACTTTGATCACCTCTTCGGTCGACAAAGCACGACACGAGCAAGTTGCACCGAACATCGACATTCATTACCTCGACATTGGTAAGAATGGAGATATCCACTACCAAAGTCAAAAGGACCTTCTGACGTATTCGTACAAGGCGTACAAATTGGCCAAGGGGCTACAACGAAATACTCCCTTTGACGTTGTTCATGCCTTTTTTGGTATTCCATGCGGTTTTATCGCTATGCGCCTGGGCCTACCGTATATCGTGTCGTTGAGAGGAAGCGATGTCCCGTTTTACAACGAGCGTTTTTACTGGCAGGATAAAATTTTATTTCAGCGCTTGAGCAGGTCGATATGGAAAAAAGCACGTCATGTAGTTGCCAATTCTCAAGGGCTTAAGGATCTCGCTCTGGATACAAATTCACAGAAGATTATCGAGATCATTCCCAACGGTATCAAATTATCAGATTTCGAAGAAAAAGCCTCAATTAATACTGAGAGACAATTGCGCATTGTCAGTACCGGTCGCCTAATACCCAGAAAAGGCTATAATTTGCTCTTAGAGGCCCTCAAAGACGCGCAAGGCGTGTCAGCTACCATTATTGGCGATGGGCCCGAGAAAGAGGCTCTTTTGAGCCAGGCGAAAGAATTAAATGTCGATCTAACACTCACCGGTGCACTACCACACGAGAAAATACCAATGGAACTCTCTCAACACGATCTCTTCGTTCTGCCATCGTATAACGAAGGAATGAGCAATGCGGCACTGGAAGCCATGGCGGTAGGCCTTCCACTTTTATTGACCGATGTCGGCGGGAGTAAAGAGCTTATCCGTGGTAACGGCTGGATCATTCCAACAGGCGATGTCGAGATCCTTCGCCGCCGAATTCAAGAAGCGAATGCGGATAGAACTGGGTTAGCAGATTTGTCCAATGCCTCGGTTCGACATTCTAAAGAGTTCACCTGGGCTAAAATGGCCGAATCATACCTCAATCTTTACAAAGCTTAAACGAGCTTCTTTCATCCTTTCAAGGCGTCAACCTCTAACCAAACCACTCATTTCGAATCGCGGATCGGTAAGGCGTTCTACTTCTTAACATTCTCTAATTGATATCGCTAATTCGAAATATACTACGCCAGCTATAATCACAAAAAAAACCCCTCCGCAATGGAGGGGGCTTCTCTATTTATTTCAGCTTTAGCCGAT
>JAGWBA010000069.1 GCA_021296215.1 Flavobacteriales bacterium | reverse complement strand
CTCTTCTGCGTAACGCAAAATCTCGAGCTTCTTCTCCTTGGTAAACGTTCTTCTCTTTGAGATAATCTTCTAAATTTAAATTTCCTAAACTGTTTCAGAAAATCTGTCCAGCTTTTTAAGGGGCTAATACAGAGGACATCTACACCTTCAATCGATTCGGTGAATTTGACATCGTTCTTTTGGACAGCATGTTTCACTTCGAGAAAAAGGATAGGAAAAAGGAAGTCAGTCTAATCAAGCACATCTTAACTTCACTCTCGAAGGACTCATTAATGGTGGTTTGTATTCAAGATTCTGAAAAGAAAGTGAATACTCTATTAGACACCTTAGATGATCAAGGTCAATTAGTTCACATAGCTGATCAACCCTTTGTCTACACCTTTCACGAAAAAGAAAGCAATTATTCTATTAACATAGATTACCGCCTGATCATCGTACGGAAGCTAGTCGATTAAGAATCTAGTGCAATTTGGGGATTGGGTAATGGATAATGGTTTACCAAAATTTGGAACCTCCAATTTTCCCATTGAAATGAACAAGCATGGTTCATGGTTACATAAGCAAGCAGGGCCTATGAACGCCGCCCTTCCAGTAATTCGCTCTCGAACTGAAGCTCATACAACTCCTTGTATTTGCCGTTTTGCTGGAGGAGTTCCTGATGATTTCCGCGCTCAACGATGCGGCCTTTCTCCAACACTAGGATTTGATCGGCCTTTTGAATCGTCGCAAGGCGGTGGGCGATCACGATAGAGGTTCTGTTTTCGGTGAGCTTGTCGATGGCATGCTGGATCAACTGCTCCGTGTGTGTGTCAACCGAGCTCGTTGCCTCATCGAGAACCAAAATACTCGGCTCACTAACGTAGGCACGGAGGAATGAGATGAGTTGTCGCTGGCCCGCCGAAAGCATTCCGCCTCGTTCACGTACATTATAATCATACCCGCCGGGCAAACTATCGATGAATTCATCCACGCCAATGATCTTAGCCGCTTCTTCGACCTTTTGAGCCGGTATATCTTCGTTCAACGTAATATTATTGTGAATAGAGTCGCTGAATAGGAAAACATCTTGGAGCACCACGGCAATATGCGACCGTAAATTCTCGAGTTCAACGTCGTGGATGTCCACCCCATCGATGGTGATCTTACCCGACTGAATCTCGTAAAAGCGACTGAGCAAATTAATGATGGAGGTCTTTCCGGCTCCCGTTGCACCGACAAGGGCCAACGTTTGTCCTTTTTTAACCTCGAACGAGATTCCCTTGAGGACAGGCTCGTCGGGGTTATACCCAAAAACGACCTCGTCGAACTGGATGTTTCCTCGAACTTCATCGAGCCGTAGGCTCCCATTATTTGGAATCTGAAAATCAGTATCTAGAACCTTGAATACGCGGTCGCTCGATACCATGCCCATTTGCAGAGTGTTGAAACGATCGGCGAGCTGGCGAATGGGGCGGAACATCATGTTCACGAACAGAATGAAGGCGATCAGGTCACCGAGGGTAACGCCATCCTCAAGGGCTGCATGGAGCCCACCCCACCATACGATGAGACCGATCGAGATCGCCGAACTGATCTCAACGACTGGTAAGAAAATGCTGAATTGCCATATCGAACGGATGTTGGCCTTCATATGCTCGCGGTTGATGTCCTGAAATTTTTCGAATTCCTGGTCTTCCCGGCCAAAAATCTGCACAATCTTCATTCCGGTAAGGTGCTCCTGCACAAAGGCATTCAATCGCGTCACTTGAGTACGAACATCGCTGAAGGCCTTCTTGATGGCCTTTTGAAAGAGTCGAGCCGCGAATATCAACAAAGGCATGACGGCCAGCGCGAGCAAAGCCAAGCGCCAGTTATACACGAACATGGTTATGAGTACCACCGCCAACTTAAAAAGGTCTCCGAAGATCACGATGATCCCTTGACTGAAAATATTCGCGATGGTTTCGATATCACTCCCCGCTCTTGTGACCAAGGTCCCAATGGGGGTTTGATCGAAATACTTCATTTTGAACTGGAGGATATGGCGATACAGTTGCCTACGCATATCCACGATGATATTTTGCCCCAACCAGTTGGTGATGTAGATGGAGCCGAACTGCAATAGACTCTCGACGATGAGGATCCCGATCATGATGAGGATCATGTACAATAACCACTGCGGATCCGGCTCGCCTTCGTTAGGTGCCACGAAATGGTCAATGGTATACTGAATGAAAATAGGTCTCGAAGTGGAAAGTACCGAGATCAAAAGGGTGAGTCCAAGGCCTAGGTAAAAGGTGCCGCTGTATGGCTTGGCATAGCTGAGAATTCGGCGCAAAAGGCCGAGGTCAAAGGCTTTACCGGTCGCTTTGGAATCACTCATGAACTAGGGGTGTATTCGGGCGGGTAAGCCACGTCAATTAAGTATAAACCACAAGCGGGCGCCGATGTTCCGGCCACCGTTCGATCTTTTTTTTCGATGGTCTCGCGCAAGTCGTCCAATGTACGTTTCCCTTGCCCTACTTCGAGCAGAGTGCCCACAATGGCGCGTACCATGTTCCGCAAGAAACGATCGGCGCGAATCGTAAAGACCAGCACATGGTTGCGCTCTTCGAAATAGGCCTCGTAGATCCGGCAGTTAAAAGTATGAACGTCGGAATTTGAACGTGAAAAACTCTCAAAATCGGTGTACTCCTTGAGCACTTCGGCGCCAGTCTGCATGGCGGCAATGTCGAGTGCTCCGTGCCACGTCCAAGCCCGATCTGTCATGAATGGATCTTTCCGTCGCGCGATCCAATACTCGTACGCTCTGGAGGTCGCATCGAAACGAGCATGAGCTCCGCGTCCTTCTTTACCTGGGATATGGCCTAGCGGCCAGATTCGTTCCACTGCGATCTCATGTGGCAAGAATCGGTTCCATCGAAATACGAGGTTATCATGTAAAGGCTTTCCGGCATCGAAATGCGCGATCATCTTACGAGCGTGTACTCCGGCGTCGGTTCGCCCGGCCCCGATGATCTCTACGGGCTCATCGAGCAATTTCGATAGGCTGCCCGTCAAGGTTCCTTGTACCGATTTGGCATTGGGTTGAACTTGCCAGCCGTGAAATGGCGTGCCGTCATAGCTCAATTGAACGAAGTAGCGCAAAGGAGGGCTGTTTTGAGTACGTTTGCAAAGGTATCATTCCCGCATGAAACGAATTGGACTACTTTCGGACACCCACGGGCATGTCGACGACCGCATGTTGGAGCTATTGAGGCCGTGCGATGAGATCTGGCATGCGGGCGACATCGGGCCTATCGAAGTGACCGACCGCTTGGAAGAAATAAAACCCGTCAGAGCAGTATTCGGCAATATCGACGACCATACCGTACGCGCCCACTGGCCGCTGCACGATCGATTCATGTGCGAGGAGGTTGATGTGTGGATGACCCACATCGGCGGTTACCCCAAAAGGTACAGTCGCGAAGTTCGCGATACCATAAAGGCGAATCCGCCCAAGTTATTCATTGCGGGGCACAGCCACATCTTAAAGGTGATGTACGATAAAGACCTCGAGCTACTACATATGAATCCGGGTGCGGCGGGCATTCACGGTTTTCACAAATTGCGCACAATGCTGCGCTTTACCATAGACGGAGCCGATATTAAAGATCTCGAAGTCGTAGAGCTGGGAAAAAGAGGCTCTTGGTTTTGACCAGATTTTTATTTAATCGAAGCCTTAAGCTTAGCTTATTTAGACTCGTGCCGGTCGATTCAATTTCGGCCAGGGCATAGAATATTCGCGCAAAGCGCGAGGAAATGGACTCCGGATGGAATGGAATCAGGCCTATCCCAAATGAGCGTTGGTTTACCAAAACTGAAAAAGAGTTATTAGCGCAAGCGGTCGAGTGATCGCACTAACTCTTCGTCGGCCATAATTCCTCTATTGGCCAAAGTGAGAAGAACCACATTAATTACCGGGATTATAGCGCCTGCATCGAGGTGGGCGTTGAGTCCGTTGATCCGCGGGCTGTGATAATAAGCGAAGTACGCGGCACCGCCAAAGAGCACTAGGTTGTACAGTATATTCACCCGGTTTACGTTTACTTGCAGGTTGCGGTTTCGATACATGGCTATCGCCACGGCGAATAACACTACAATAATGGCCAATAATCCGGTCACCAAAGGATTGGACGATAATTCTACTGAGGAGCCATCGACGATTAAAATGTCCGACAAATACCCTAGGGATGTGGTCCAAAGGATACCAGCGACAAGGTATATGGTTTGAATGCGTTGGAGCATGTTTTCCGATTTAGGCCAGTAAAAATAAGAGTTTTTCATCCGCCCGCAGGGCGAAATAAAAAATATAAGACTCCGTGAATTTGTTTCGAATGTTTTGTATTATTGCATCACCTACGAAGCACTTCGCTTCCACCTACTTCCTGTTTTATACAAGATCAGTACGATTGAAATAAGCGAATCCGGTCGGATTCCAACATTACCTAACACACATTCCATGTACGATATTTTGGAATTAAAGGAGATGAAACTCCCTGAATTGCAAGGAATTGCAAAAGAATTAAACGTAAAGAGCATTACGAAGCTCAAAAAAATGGATTTGATCTATCAAATTCTCGACGTTCAGGCCGAAAGCCCGGCCAAAGTTAAAGCCGTCGTTGTTGAATCCACTACGGACGATAGTAAGTCGGATAACGGCAATCGCGGCGGTCGTGCAAACAACAACGACAAGAGCAATAACAACGAAGGTCGAGATAACAAAGGCGATAACCGCGGAAATCGGGATAATCAAAACGACAAAAGCGGCGACAAAAGCAACGATAATAACCGGGTTAATCGAGGAAATCGCAACGGCGATGGCAACAACGACAATCGCGTTACTCGCAATCAAAAGAGCGATAACAGCGGCAACAACGACAACAACAATCGCGCAAACCGGGGTAATCGCAATAACGATTCGAACAATAACAACAAAGGCGGCAACCAGAATCAACAGCGTCAGCAGCAAAAGAAGAAAGAAGAGGAAATCGAACTCGATGGAATCATCAGCGCTGAGGGTGTGTTGGAGATGATGCCCGGCAGTTATGGGTTTTTGCGTTCATCGGATTACAACTACTTGAGTTCGCCCGACGATATTTACCTATCACAAAGCCAGATCAAATTATTTGGTCTCAAGATCGGAGATACCGTGGAAGGCCAAGTTCGCCCACCGAAAGAAGGAGAGAAATTCTTCCCGTTGGTGAAGATCGAGAAGATCAATGGTCGTGACCCAGGTTATGTACGCGATCGCGTGGCATTTGAGCATTTGACTCCGCTTTTCCCCGATGAGAAGTTCAACCTTACGGGCGGACACAAACCTTCGGTAAGTAATAGGATCATTGATTTGTTTTCACCGATCGGTAAAGGACAGCGCGGATTGATCGTTGCTCAGCCGAAAACCGGTAAGACCATGTTGATGAAGGAGATCGCCAACGCGATCGCCGATAATCATCCGGAGGTTTATCAGATCGTATTGCTCATAGACGAGCGACCTGAAGAGGTTACGGATATGGCCCGCAGCGTAAAGGGTGAAGTAATCGCTTCAACTTTCGATGAGCCGGCCGATCGTCACGTACGCGTTGCGAATATCGTATTGCAAAAAGCCAAGGCGATGGTGGAATGTGGTCATGACGTAGTGATCTTACTCGACTCCATAACGCGATTGGCTCGTGCATACAATACTGTTCAGCCCGCTTCCGGAAAAGTACTTTCGGGTGGTGTGGATGCCAATGCCTTACACAAGCCCAAGCGATTCTTCGGAGCTGCACGTAACATCGAGGGCGGTGGTTCATTGACCATTATCGCTACTGCCTTAATCGATACCGGATCCAAAATGGACGAGGTGATCTTCGAGGAATTTAAAGGAACGGGTAACATGGAAATGCAGCTCGACCGTAAGATCGCGAACAAGCGCGTATTCCCAGCTATCGACTTGGTAGCCTCAAGTACTCGTCGCGAAGACTTGCTCTTGGACGATGCCGTTCTTCAGCGTTTGTGGATCCTCCGCAAGCACTTGGCCGATATGAATCCGGTCGAAGCCATGGAATTTTTGCGCGATCGCTTGGTTCGTACCGAGTCGAACGAGGAGTTCTTGGTGTCGATGAACGGTTGATTTAGTTCTTAGTTTTGAGTTTTTAGTTCTTGGTTGAAGAGCTAGGTTCCACTAAAGATGCAAATCCTGCCGTAGGCAGAAATGATAAAAAAGGAAATCCCGCTGTACTGGCGGGATTTTTTGTTTCCGATAGTAATCGGACGAGTCTTTCGATGTTTTGAGCCTAGAGCAGGCGAAGAACTCAACACTAAGACCTAAGAACTCTATTCGATTACTTCCCCATAAAGGTCAAAATCTAAAGCCTCCGTGATGCGCACGTTGGCAAAGTCGCCAATGCGGATATAGTGTTCGCGAGCATCGACGAGCACCTCGTTATCGACGTCGGGTGAGTCGAATTCGGTACGCCCGATGAACCAGTCGCCTTCTTTGCGATCGAACAAAACGCGATAGGTATTTCCGACCATGTCCGCATTCTTTTCGGCAGAGATCTGCTGCTGCACTTCCATGATCTGTGCGGCACGATCTTCTTTCACCTCGTCCGGCAAATCGTCCTCGAGCTTGAATGCGTGGGTATTCTCTTCGTGGCTGTACGTAAATACGCCAAGTCGCTCGAAGCGTTGATCGACCACCCATTGCTTAAGCGCCTGGAAGTTCTCCTCGGTTTCTCCCGGGTAGCCGCAAATGAGCGTCGTACGGATCGCCATGTTCGGCACCTTCTCGCGGAAATCATCGAGCAATCGGTTGGTCTTTTCCATCGTAGTTCCACGACGCATCGATTTCAATACCGGATCGCTTATGTGCTGGAGCGGAATGTCGATGTAGTTGCACACCTTAGGCTCTTCGCGAATCACGTCGAGCACATCCTCCGGAAATCCCGTAGGAAAAGCATAGTGCAAACGAATCCACTCGATGCCCTCAACCTTCGCCAATGACTTCAGCAGATCGGCCAAACGGCGTTCTTTGTACAGGTCAAGACCATAGTAAGTAAGATCTTGAGCAATGAGAATTAGTTCTTTTACTCCGCCTGCGGCGAGATTCGCGGCTTCCTTCGTAAGGTCTTCAATTGGCTTACTAATGTGCTTTCCGCGCATTAAAGGTATGGCACAAAACGAACAGGGGCGATCGCACCCTTCCGCGATCTTCAGATAAGCAAAGTGAGCCGGAGTCGTCGTAAGTCGTTCTCCTACCAACTCGTGTTTGTAATCGGCCCCTAAGGCCTTCAGTAAACGCGGAAGATCACGCGTTCCGAAGTACTCATCGACGTTCGGAATCTCTTTTTCGAGGTCCGGCTTGTAGCGCTCACTCAAACATCCGGTAACGAACACTTTATCGATAAGCCCCTCTTCTTTGCGCTTGGCATGGTACAAAATCGTGTTCACCGACTCTTCCTTGGCGTTGTCGATAAACCCACATGTATTGATCACCACGATATTACCCTCTTCCTTAGGGTCCTCATGACGCACGTCCATCTCATTTGCCTTGAGCTGGCCCATCAATACTTCACTGTCATAAACGTTCTTGGAACAACCCAAGGTGACGACGTTAATGGTGTTCTTATATAGTTGTTTTGTTCTCAAATGGAACTCTATTTTTTTCAGTTATTGAAGAAGTCTAAAGCACAGAGTGTAGAGCGAAAAGCCCGGGACTCTAAGCTTTGGACTCTGGACTTTTAAAGAACGAATCCACGAATTCAAACTTGTTGAATACCTGGAGATCTTCGACCTTTTCGCCGACCCCGATGTATTTGACCGGGATCTTAAACTCGTCGCTGATGCCGATCACTACTCCGCCTTTTGCGGTTCCATCGAGCTTGGTAATGGCCAAGGCATTAACCTCAGTAGCTTTGGTGAACTGACGCGCTTGTTCTACTGCGTTTTGTCCGGTGGATCCATCGAGCACTAACAACACCTCGTGCGGGGCGTCGGGAATGAGTTTTTGCATCACCTTTCTCACTTTGGCCAACTCGTTCATGAGACCGATCTTGTTGTGGAGTCGACCCGCGGTATCGATCAATACCACATCAGCATCTTGCTTCAAGGCCGATTGTAGTGTGTCGTACGCCACTGAAGCAGGGTCTGATCCCATCTTCTGTTTTACGATTGGCACATCTACCCGCTCGGCCCAAATATTCAGCTGATCAATGGCGGCTGCCCTAAAGGTGTCACCTGCACCCAGGACTACTTTGAGTCCTTTATCCTTGAACTGCTTGGCCAGCTTTCCGATGGTCGTGGTCTTCCCTACTCCATTCACTCCAACCACCATGACCACATATGGTTTAACTCCCTGCGGTACTGAGATTTCCGTGTACTCTTCTCCTTCATTTTCGGCCAATAGCCCCGCGATCTCTTCACGAAGCATCTGGTTGAGCTCAGCAGTACCGAGGTATTTATCCTTGGATACGCGCTCCTCAATACGTTCGATGATCTTGATGGTCGTGCCAACACCCACGTCCGAAGTAACCAATACTTCCTCCAGGTCGTCGAGCACTTCGGCATCGACTTTTGATTTACCTGCAACAGCACGCGAAAGCTTTGAGAAAACACTTTCCTTCGACTTTTCTAGTCCCTTGTCCAGCGATTCTTTCTTTTCGCCGGAGAAAATGCGCTTGAATAAACTCATAACCCTTGAAATTGAGGCAAATATCCCAAAAAAAAAGCCACCTACACGGGTAGATGGCTTAATGCAATCATGGCTTCGACTTACTTGTTAAAGAAGTCGTTTACTTTATCCTTGGCCACCATTTCTTCCTGAAAGGTGTAACCACCTTTGTCAGATTTGACCATCTTGACCACTTTGGTGTAGTTCTTAGACTCACCACTCTGTAGGATTGCAACGGTTTTCTTAGCCATAATTCTTTATTATTTAATTTCGCGGTGAACAGTCATCCGCTTCAAAATCGGGTTGTATTTTTTCAACTCCAAACGGTCTGGAGTGTTCTTCTTGTTCTTCGTCGAAATGTAACGAGACGTTCCGGGCATACCACTCTCTTTATGCTCCGTGCACTCGAGAATTACTTGAACGCGATTTCCTTTCTTCGCCATGGTCCTGTCTTTTTAAGGAGTGCAAAGATAATTAATTAATGAAAACTACACCAAGTAGTTAGAAGTTTTTCTCGTATAACTCGAGCTTCAATGAAAAGCCCGGAACTTGCTGTTCTTGCTTTACGATTCCCGCCTGCGGCGAGATGTATATGTAGCTCGTATCGGTCGTCTCCTTCTCCACTGTCGCCACTTTGTCTACGGTAAAAGTACCGGCCGGAACCGTAACTTCAACATCAATGCCGACAAAAACGCCCACGATGGTATCCCCATCGGCCACTTCTTCCCAGGTTTCACCCAGCGATCCATTCTTTTTATAAAGCTTGGTCGCATTCAACTCCGTGCCATTGATTCTGTACTCATAAAGCCAAGCGCCGTCAGTGAACAACGTACTCGGCTGTGTAATACCAGCGGCCGTCAATACGATCTGATAGCGATCTTCCGCCTCACTCGTTACCTTAAAGGTAGAACCTGTACCCAGAACCGAACCATTGAACGTGGTTACATACCGCGACTCGTTCCCGACTTTTACGAAAGGAAATTCAGCCATTTGGCTGTCCGATGGCTTGGGCTGCTCTTTGCTGCACGAAACAAGTACAAGGGGAAAAAGGTGAAGACCAGTAGGCGTTTCATAGGAAAGTGGAAATAAAAAAAGGTCTTCCCGGTACGGAACGACCTAAAAGTAAGCAATTTACCAACCAATTACTTGGTCAGATATCCTTTTTCACGGGCTTCCTTCACCACTGCGGTGATACCCTTCTTGTTGATGTTCTTCAACGCAGAAGTAGAAACGCGTAAGGTTAACCACTTATCCTCTTCAGGCAAGTAAAAGCGCTTCTTTACCAAGTTTACCTTGAATTGGCGCTTAGACTTCTTATTGGAGAAGGAAACGTGGTTTCCCGACAATGCTTTCTTTCCGGTCAGTTCACAAACTCTTGACATGATCTTCGAATATTAAAAGGCGTCCGAAAAATGGAGTGCAAATTACGGCATTATCCCACACATTTTCAAACCGTTTCTAAAATTTCTCTTCTCAATGCGGCCAAGGCAGCATTTACACTCAAGTGTACGTTGAGCTTGCGCTTGGTTCCGAATAGGTATTTTTTGCTCCATGTACGCTGTGGGCCTGCTACGGCGATCCATACGGTTCCGATCGGTTTTTCATCGCTTCCTCCATCCGGACCCGCGATTCCGCTCGTGGCAACTGCAAAATCGGCCTTAAATTTCTTTCGAGCACCTTGAGCCATCGCCTGAATTATTGACTCACTTACCGCACCATGCGCCAACAGGTCATTTTCTGGCACTTCTAGTTGATTTACCTTGACCTCGTTACTGTATGCGATGATTCCGCCCATTACATAGTCAGAACTTCCTGGAATGCTCGTAAGTGCTGCTGCAATTGCTCCGCCCGTACAGCTCTCAGCCGTTGCTACCGACATTCCTCTCTTGCGAAGCTCAATTCCCACAACTTCTTCCAGCGTTTGATTGCCTTCGCCGTAAATGTATTTGCCAATGATCTCGTGGAGCTTTTGCACTTGTTCGTCTATGGTTGCCGAAAGCACCTCGCGGTCTTCGCCACGAGCGCTTAGCCGTAAACGCGCTCTTCCCGCGTTGGGCAAGTAGGCCGGTTTTACCTCTTTTGGCAGATTTCCTTCCCAATCTTCGAGCTTTGCCGCTAAAATGCTTTCGGGTAGACCTACCGTTAAAATAGTTCGGTGTACGATCTCGGGCGTTTTAAAGCGCTCTGTAGTCCATGGCAATACACTGTGCTCAAACATCGCTTTCATTTCATAGGGCACACCGGGCATGCTTACGACGACGTATTCACCGCGATCTAACCACATTCCCGGAGCGGTACCTTCACCATTGCGAATGACCTTTGCCGCTTCAGGCACTTCGGCCTGTTGCCGGTTGAGCTCGGTGATCTCTCGTCCCTTTTCGCGAAAGAGTTTGGCGATATCCTCGAACACTTCATCCCTGAAGGTGGCAGGGCTGTTGAAATATTTACCCAGTGTGAGCTTGGTCAAATCATCGTTCGTGGGACCTAAACCGCCAGTGATCAAGATCAACTGCGCTCGCGTTCGAGCCTCGTCCAGCGCATGATCAATAGCTTCGGGAGTGTCGCTGATCGAAGTAATTTGAACGACATCAACTCCAATTTCATTGAGCCGCTGAGCCATCCACGCGCTATTGGTATCGATGATCTGTCCGATCAATATCTCATCGCCAATAGTAATAATTTCCGATTTCATTCGCTTTCTTTACTTTGTGCAAAAGTATAGATTGTTACTGCTATGAAACTCCTTTGTCGACCCGTTGTTCTCATGGTAAGCTTCGGCTTACTTATCTCATGTGATGGAATGGCTCAGTTACCCGATTTCAACAACCCCATAACCCCGCCCGTTCAGGTGCTGATACAAACCGATATTTCAGACGCCTTGAAGCAGGCGTTGGAATTCGGGATAGACAGTGCCGTGGCGCAAGCATCAGTGGCAAACGGGTTCTTGAACGATGGGCGACTCCGCATCCCCTTCCCGCCGCAGGCGGAAAAAGTAGAACAGAAAGCCCGCCAATTGGGGCTTGATGCTCAGGCCGACGAATTCATTGAAACCATGAACACTGCGGCCAGCGAGGCGAGTAAAAAGGCCACGCCGATCTTTGTGAACGCCATCAAAAGGATGAGTATTCAGGATGCTCAAGGAATTTTACGGAGCGATAATCACCGGGCGGCTACCGAATATTTGGAACGCCTGACCCGCGATCAACTGTATGCGGCATTTAAGCCGGATGTAGAAGCGGCCATTGAATCGGTCGGGGTCACAGCAGTTTGGAATCCGATCGTGAGCAAGTACAACGCACTTCCGATGACCGAGGATGTGAACCCCGATCTGAACGACTATGTAACGCAAAAGACCCTCGACGGGCTGTTCTTGCTTGTCGCGGAGGAAGAAAAAAAGATCCGTGAAAACCCCGAAGAGCGAGTCACGGATCTTTTGAAAAAGGTTTTCGGAAGTAACGGTTAAACGCCAAGCCCGCCACCGCTCACTGTATGGGTGAGTTGTTTCGGGCGGATCGACAAGACCGGAATCGGCGAGTGATAGATGATCTTTTGCGCCAATGATCCCACGAAGAACTCACTTACTTTAGTCTCTTCTTGGGTCATGATGACAAATAGGTCTCCTTCTTTTTCGATTCCATAGTGGATCAAGGCCGAAGCAAAGCTCTCATCGCCGATTCGCTTGATGAAATCTGACATTACTTTCACTCCTTCTTTCTCGATGAAATCGTGCACTTGGCGCATGTTTGCCTTTAGGTGCTTCACTACAAAATCATCATTGGTGTCGATGACGCTCACGGCGTGTACCGTAGAGCCGTATAGTTTGGCCAAGGTAACGGCATGCCCAACCTTTTGCTTGGTCTCTTTGGTAAGATCGAGAGGCAGGATAATGTTCTTGATGCCAATGTTGTGCTCTGCTCCTTTGATCGTGACCACTGGTCGCTGAGTGCTGGATACGACACGCATGGCGTTTGACCCGATAAAGCGTTTCCGCATTCCTTTAGGCGCACCGTTGGTCCCCATTATGATCATGTCGGCATCTTCTTCATCGGCTACGGTCTTGATCATTTCATAGGGAGTTCCTTCTTCGATACGCGTTACGATCTCCACACCTTGACCTTCATATTGTGCAGCCAAAGAACGAAGCTTTTCCTCGATCTTTTGTCTAATGAGTTGATTCTCTTCATCCTTTTCCAAAAAACCACTCCAAATGCTGGTAGGCTCCGTTACCGTCAGCAACATTACCTTTCCTTTAGTGTGCTTTGCAAAACTTACGGCCTGATCTACAGCTGACAACGATTGCGGAGAAAAGCCAGTTGGAACGAGGATCAAAGGATTTTGGTAGCTCATGGGGGTGTGAAATTTTCTACAAAAGTAGAACCTTTGATGAGAATTCTGAACTCTTAATTTTTAATTCTTAATGAAAGACGGGTTAATGGTTCGGAATTCTTAAGGCTTAAGACCAGAAGATTATTTACTAACGATTAAATATAGGTCTTGAAATTGAATCCCCCTCTTTAACGG